>JANNLP010000364.1:0-3446 GCA_031396905.1 Gemmataceae bacterium | reverse complement strand
TGAACGAACCAACGCCTGGCTCCACAGTTTCCGTCGCATTGCCAACCGTTGGGAATACTATTCTTACATCTACCATGGCTTCGTCCGGCTCGCCTGCATCGTTATCGCCGTGGGACGGTTGTGAAACAGGTTCTAGTGACTTTGTTCGTTGCTTTGCCGGAAATGAGTAACGAAAAGCTCTCAATTGCCGAGCGCCGCTGTTTTGGAAACAAGTGGCGGTAGCGTCGCCGCATGGCTTCGGTCGAGTGTCCCATGAACTCGTCGATGATGCGCTGGTCCACATTGTTGGCCGCCAAATTGCTGGCGAACGAATGGCGGTAGGTGTGAAAGCCGATCTTGAACCAGTCCTTCGTGTTGTTCAGGCACCATTCGGTATGTCGCATTGCCTGCCAGAAGACCCGATTCGATCGATCATTGTTGATCGGCTCAAATGTGCTGGCATCGGAAATGACGTATTGGCCGCGAGGCCTGCGTTGGTTCCATTCCAGCAAGTCCGTTTTAAGCTCTTGGTGCATGTCGATTCGGCGTACAGTTTCGCGTTTGCTGCGCGATTGCTTTCGACTGCGGGCATAAATGAACTCTTCAGCCAGGTCGACATCAACCCACTGAAGGCGCAAAACCTCTCCTCGACGCATGCCTGTATAAGCCGGTATCACGTGTAGCAGATGACCATAGTCCGCCTTGGCGTTTACCTTCACCAAAGCCAATAGGCCGGCGATCTCTTGGGGGTTCAGATACAGACACTCCCAAAGGTCCAGTAGGTCTGCGTCTGTGCGTCCACCGCGCTCGATGATGTGCTGGATCTCCGCCACCGTGCGGAATGGCGGACGGTCCACATCGCCCTTGATCGGTGATAGACCGCACGCTGGCGACCGCTCCAGGAAACCTCGTTTCACCACCCATCGAAAAAACTGCAGCATGGTAATACGCTCCCGCTCCACCGTATTCGCATGGCGCGTCTTCAGGCGATTGCTCAGAAAGTCGTCAAGGTCTCGAAAACCTATGACCCGACAGGGCTGTTCGGCTTTGACGCCAAGAAATCGTGCAAGATGGCGCAAATGGATCAACTGACTGTAAAGGTAGGACGGTGCTAGGAGCGATTGCTGGCTCTCGGCGTATTGATCCGTCAAGGCCCTTAGCGCTGGGGCCGGCGCCGGTTTGTCCGTCGCTTTCACTGATGTTATTACCCGACCACCGCTGATGATGAAATCGCCAATGTTGGCGCCGACGGGGACGACAATTTGGCCAGTCCGCAATTGATGAAGTGCTAATTCCGCAATGTGCAATGCGGCCTTGGCGGCAGGCAGGTCCTTTGTCTTAAGCGATTTCTTGTAAGCGACATTGTTGAACCGAAAACGAACATGAAAAAAGCCATCCTTGCGACCGATGCTAGCCATGCGCGTGACTCCGTGTGGCGGGACACTTGGTTTTTTCAACCAGAGATCACATGATGCTCTGGTTTGCCACACGACGAAACACGAACGACCGATGTGTCACCTATGTGTCACCGACGACATATTATGGTGTCGCCCGCAATGAGGTGAAAGTTCGAAAATGCTTGAAACGAAGGAGTAGCCTGGGCCGGACTTGAACCGGCACGTCCGTGAGGACACTGGATTTTGAGTCCAGCGCGTCTGCCATTCCGCCACCAGGCCAGTGGTCTTGGGTTTATACCTGCGGATGCATGGACGGGCAACCTGCGGCAATGGGTTCGTGTGCGGATGGTGAAGGCCCCGCAAGCGAAGTAGACAAAATGCGGTAAAACCCGTAGACTTTGTACTGTAAGCAGGTTCATTCCTGCTCGGCGGATCGCGGCGGATATTGGCTTTTCCTTCCGATGGTTTGCGGTCATGGACGGCCGAACCTTCGCTCCGACCCCCGCAATTATGTCAAACACCCGCACTCAGCCCGGCATGGCGCCGGGCCGGGTTGTTTACACACTGGATTTTACCCCGACCTGTCATGAGCAAGCTCGAAAAGACCCGCAACATTGGCATCATCGCCCACGAGGACGCCGGCAAGACGACTACCACGGAGCGGCTATTGTTTTACAGCGGGACCAAGCACAAGGTCGGCGATGTTGACACCGGCGACACCACGACGGACTTCGATCCGCTCGAACGGGCCAAGGGCATCACGATCAATTCCGCTGCCGTGTCCATCGACTGGGGCGAGAACACGATCAACATCATCGACACGCCGGGCCACGTGGACTTCACGGCCGAGGTCGAGCGGAGCTTGCGCGTCCTCGACGGCGGCGTGTGCGTGTTTTGCGCGGTCGGCGGCGTCGAAGTGCAGTCCGAGACCGTGTGGTTCCAGGCCAACAAGTACAAAGTGCCGCGTATCGCTTACATCAACAAGCTCGACCGTATGGGCTCCGACTTCTACGACTGCATCGAGCAAATGAAGGCGAAGCTGCAGATGTCGCCGGCCATCGTGACCATTCCTGTTGGCCAGGCCAGCGAGTTCAAAGGCATCATTGACCTGATCCGCATGAAGTTCGTTCGCAAGGATATGTCGGACGCCACGCATCGCAAGTACGATCTCGAAGAGATCCCGGCCGATCACGTCGAGCAGGCGAACATGTATCGCGATCTGCTCATCGACGAAGCGGCTCACGTCAGCGATGAGATCACCATGCTGCACCTGGAAGGGCAGCCGATTCCCGAGCCGATGCTCCGTGCAGCATTACGCAAAGGCTCGCTGGAAAGCCGCTTCAATCTCGTGCATTGCGGCACGTCGAAGATGTTTCATGGTGTGCGCGAACTGCTGGACATGGTCGTGGAGTTCCTGCCCTCCCCCCTCGACCGACCACCGGTCGATGGCATCGTGCCGACCAAATCGAAGAACAAAGAGAAGGTAACAGCCAGTCGTAAGCCCGATCCGACTGAGCCGTTCTCCGGGTTGGCATTCAAGACCGTCACCGAGGCCACGGGCGATCTGGTATACGTCCGCGTGTACTCCGGCGAGTTGACGCAGGGTGGCACATACCTCAACACCACCTGGAATAAATCCGAGCGTGTGGCCCGCATCTATCGCATGATGGGCAACAAGCGCGAGGAAAAGGAAACTGCCGGCCCCGGCGATATTGTCGCGGTCGTCGGTCTCAAGCAAACTTACACCGGCAACACACTTTGCTCCGAAGACGCGCCGATCGCACTGGAATCGATCGTTTTCCCGAAGCCGGTCATCGCGCAGGCGTTGATCCCCGACCGTACGACGGATGAAACCAAGCTGGCCGACGCACTGGCCCGGCTCACCCGCGACGACCCGACGCTGAAGTTCCATACGGATGCAGAGACCAACCAACTCATCCTCAGCGGCATGGGCGAGTTGCACTTGGAAGTGTCAATTGAGAAACTGCATCGCTTTCAGGGCGTGAAGGTGACTACCGGCAAACCGATGGTCGCATATCGCCTGACGTTGGCGAAGCCGCTGGACCTGAC
>JANNLP010000351.1:0-6223 GCA_031396905.1 Gemmataceae bacterium | reverse complement strand
GTTGCCGATGCCGCCAGAGAGGTTGGCGCGCGGCAGGGCGCCGTTCGCCTCGTTCAGCGCAATGGTGTCGTTGCCACCCTGGCCGAATACTTGAATTAGCGAGGTGTTGGCCCCGGTGGTCGTACCACCAGTGATTTGAACGGCCCCGCCATTAACTAGGACATTACCCGCCGCATTGCGCCTGATTTCAATGTTGTTATCAAGGTTGTCGCCGAAAACGGTCAGCGAACCACCAGCGGGGCTGAACGTGGCAATGACAGCCGGTACAAGGCGAGCATCAAGCTGTTGCATCCACGGCTTGAAGCGGGGAGCGTTTGTACCAACAGTGCGATACTTGCGGCGGTGAGCGCCCCGTAACAGTGCGGAAAACAGTGTGCGGATCATGATCGGTTCCTTATCAAAAGTGGTAGCCGATGCGGTCAGAGGAAACGTCGCCATTCGCCGTCAACTCCGCCTGACGCAGTCGGACCTACTGGGGTAATCCGCAGCCGCGCGGAGTCCGGCCAAGTTTTCCCGCCCAGCGATTCCCACAGCGCCGAGGAACGCCTTGTCCGCCGACGATTCCTTTCACGAGTTGATGCAGAAGCTTCGCGCCGGCGACGACGCGGCAGCCCGTGAAGTGTTTGAGCGCTTCGCCCGGCGGTTGGTGGGTCTGACCCGCCGGCACCTCGATGATCGACTAGCCGCGAAGGTTGATCCCGAAGATGTCGTGCAGTCGGCCTACAAGAGCTTCTTCGTGAGGCATCGCGATGGCGAATTCGACATCGGCGGTTGGGACGGGCTTTGGGGCCTGCTGACCCTCATCACGCTGCGAAAGTGCGCCGACCGTGCCGCGTATCATCGGGCCGCCAAGCGCAACATGGCCCGCGAAGTGACAACCGCGGGTGACACGGATTCCACATCACCCATGGGCCATCTGGCACTGGCGCGGGATCCATTGCCCGAGGAAGCAGTCATGCTGGCCGAGATGGTCGAAGAACTTTATGGCGAGTTGCATGACGCGGATGAACGGACGATTCTGGAACTGAGCTTGCAGGGGTACTCGGCCGCCGAGATCAGTGAAACCACCGGCCGTGCGGAACGATCGGTGCGCCGCCTTCGCGAGCGGACACGGAAGCGCCTGGAACGAATGCAAGTCGGAGCATAGTCGAAAGTCGGAAATTGGAAATTTGAACGCTTCATCGACCGAAACTGCGTGGCTCGAATGTGAAGACGTGATTCGGCAGTTCGAATCCGCCTGGGGGGGCAAGGTCCGCCCGGACCTCACGACGTTTCTGCCGACCGACAAACCATACCCGCTGCGGCTTTTGGTCGAATTAGTGCACGTCGATCTGGAGTTTCGCATCCGTGCCGGTGAGGATGCGCAGGTAGAAGTGTACCTCCAGCGCTTTCCAGAACTGAGCGAATCGTCGATCTTGTTAGACTTGATCGCCAGTGAGATTCGATTACGCTCTCAGCACGTGCAACCGCCACCGCTTGCCGAGTATGAACGCCGCTTCCCGCACCTTCGGGACGAAGTCGCGGCACTGTTCTCAAATGCCGATTCAACCGCCTTGAAACAAACTCGACCTTTCGCCACTTCAGCCAGTCAGCCGATTGATCGGCCGAACATCGCCGGCTACGAGTTGGGGCCAGAACTTGGCCGCGGCGGAATGGGTGTTGTTTACCAAGCCAGGCAGCTCGCGCTGGATCGCACGGTCGCCATTAAAGTGATTCGCGCGGGTATTCATGCCGACGCCGATGACCTGGCGCGTTTTCGCACTGAAGCTCTGGCGGTGGCACGATTGCAACATGCCAACATCGCGCAAGTCTACGACGTCGCGGAAAATGATGGCCGACCTTTTCTTGTGCTGGAATATGTGGCCGGCGGCGGACTTGACCGAAAGCTCACGGCGGGGCCAATCTCACCGGAGGACGCGGCACGGCTCATCGAAAGCCTGGCTAGCGCTGTGCACTATGCCCACGAGCGCGGCGTCATCCATCGTGATCTCAAACCGGCCAATGTGCTGGTCGCATCGGACGGCGAGCCGCTTGATGTTTCGTATGACTCTCAACCCTCTCACTCCTGGACGCACAAGGCGACGCTGAAGATTACGGATTTCGGGCTGGCCAAGCTGATGGATTCGGAGGCCACCCGGACACAGACCGGTCACCTTCTTGGGACGCCAACCTACATGGCACCTGAGCAGGCTGCCGGTCGGCACAGTGATGTTGGCCCCGCCACAGATGTATATGCGCTGGGAACAATCTTGTACGAATGTCTGATCGGGCATCCACCGTTTCAGGGTCAATCACCGTTGGACACACTGGCACTGGTGCAGCAACAAGAGCCCGTGCCGCCGCGACAGATGCGACCTAAAGTCCCCCGCGATTTGGAGACCATTTGCCTGAAGTGTCTGGAGAAGGAGCCGCGTTCCCGATATGCCAGTGCTCAAGCATTGGCCGACGACCTCGGCCGGT
This sequence comes from Gemmataceae bacterium, assembly GCA_031396905.1. GTDB lineage: Bacteria > Planctomycetota > Planctomycetia > Gemmatales > Gemmataceae > JAIBBI01. The sequence continues at coordinate 3,763 of JANNLP010000351.1, read as the reverse complement.
TCATGGCCGGCAAGCCCGTGTATGCTAGGCCGGTTCGTTTTTGGAATCGCGGAACGCGCTGGCTGCGACGGCACCCGGCCGGTGCCACGGCTATTGCGTTGAGCGTGGTGCTGCTATTGGCCGGGTTCACTGCGCTGTGGTTGGTCGTCGAGAAACAGGCGCAATCCGATCGAGCCATTACCAAAGCGCTGCAAGAAGCCGACATGTTGCGCAATGAGCGCAAATGGACCGAGGCACTCGCCTCCGTACAACGGGCCGAGGAATTGCTGGAACACGAGTACTTCACGTCGGCGACATTGCGCCAGCGAATTGAGGAACAACGAACTGATCTCAAGCTCGCACAGGCCGTGGAGAAAATCCAGCTTCAGTTGGGCAACGTTGCCGGTGGGCGTCATGAATTGCAACCGCGGCGGGGGCCTGAACATTACGAACGGGCGCTCGCGGCATTTGGCTTGAAGGTCGGCGAATCCGACGTGGATGAGGTGGCGCGGCGAATCCGAAATCGGCCGCATGTGATCAGCGAGCAGATCATCAGTGCACTCGATGACTGGATAACTGCCATCGGACCCGATGCCGATACGAAGCGCCGCGAGTGGCTCAGCGCCGTTGTGGCCCGCGCGGACCCGGACGATGACTGGCGGAATCGCCTGCGCCAGGCCCGGTCGCGCAATGACCTGGATGCGCTCAAACGATTGGCCAATGACGATGGCGCGGTGCGGCAACCCGTGAACGCCGTCTTATTGCTGGCCACCATGTTGACGTCTCAAGGTTCGATGCCTGACGCCGTCGAGTATTTGCGTCGCGTGCGACAGCATATGCCCGGCGAATTCTGGATCAACAGCCGGCTGGCCGGTTATTGCATCGGGCTTCAACCGCCGGCGCTGGAAGATTCCCTGCGATATGCGGTGGTGGCGCAGGCACTTCGTCCACGGGAGCCGGGGCCGCACTTCTTTGTCGGCTATGTCATGCAGAAGTTGGGTCGCACGGATGACGCCGTCGCGGCGTTTCGCCGGGCTGCCGAACTCGATCCGGAGTATATCGCTGGACTCGTTTATCTTGGCGATAAATTCAAGGAGAAGAAGAAGTGGTCAGAGGCCGAGTCGATTTTTCGGCAAGCACTGGCGGCCTGTCCCGACTGCGCCGCTGCTCACGACGGCCTTGGTTCCGCGCTATTGGGGCAACAACGAATTGACGAGGCCATTGTCATTCAGCAAGAAGCAGTGCGCCTGACACCGCGTGTGGCCGAACATCACAACAACCTGGGCGTGATCTTCATGGCCGCCGGCAAACGTGATGAAGCCATTGCGGTATTTCGTACGGCGATCGCGCTTGACCCGGCAAGTTCCTCCGCCAACCACAACCTTGGCTATTTATTGACTCTCAAAGGGCAACTTGATGAAGGCATCGTCTACCTAAGAGCCGCCCTAGCCGTGCAGCCGGATTTCCCGGTGGCCCATCTCAACCTGGGTCGTGCGTTCAAGAAATTGGAACGGGTGGATGATGCTATTTCCTCGTTCCGTGACGCAATTCGACTGCACCCTGCTTTTTCCGAGGCTCATGTGTCGCTTGCACTCGCGCTCGAAGCGAAGGAAGACCGTGTGGGTGCGCTGGCGGCCTACCACGACGCCATCGGCAGCGATCCGCAGAATCCCAATGCCCATTGCTTCCTTGGCTTACTGCTCCTCAAGGAAGGCAAGCCCGCCGAGGCGCTAACGCACTTGAAGAAGGGCCACGAGCTCGGTTCGCAACACGCCCAGTGGGATCGCCCATCAGCCCAATGGGTCCGCGATGCCGAAGAACAACTCAGCAAGCAGCAGTCGCAACCGCTGGGAAAGTAAGTGGCCCGATCGATTTGGATCAATCAACGCCCTGGACCGACAGGAAAATCAGCGCATAGTCCTTGCCGTTGTTGACTTTTGCCGACATGCTGCGTGATCGCCGGGCGATGCATGGGTTACCCTGGTTGCCGTCAATTGATTCCAAGCTATCACCCGTCGGCGTTTCCCACACCATGCAAACATGTTTCCACGATGCCGGCGTGCCCACGCGGAGAATTGCAATGTCTGCCGGTTTGACCGGGTTCATTGGGCTGATCTCAATGTACTCCTGCGTCTCGGCCGCCTTCCCGAGGGCCTTGCCCGTAGTAAAGCTGCTGCCATAGGGGTCGCCGCCCTTGTAGCGGAGAATCGTGCACGAGTCAGTTTGCAGCGCCCAACTCACGGCCTTCTGACACGAAAGCAACGAACTGTATTTCGTGCCAAACGGGTTCGGCACTCCTTTGACATTGCAGGCGACGTTCCAACAGTACCAGGCGAACGCCCCGCACCAGTCATATGATGCGTCGGCATATTTCCCGAAGCCGCCGAGGTTGCGACCGATCTTGCTGTACATCTGATCCTCGGCCACCCGCAGGACCGCTTGTCGCAGCGGCAATTGTTGCAGCTCGGCACGCAATTCCGAAGTGATGGCGCCGTTCTTACCGGATTGCCGTGCATCGACATCGTCAACGACCTGCACCGTAATGGGCGCGAACGGATCGGAGCCGACTGTCTTCTCCGCTCGCAAAGTGGTGCTGCCCACCTTCAGTCCCTTGACGCTGAGCCGGGAGATTGGATGAGTCCGGTCTTCCGCGGAGAACGATTTGTTCTTGGCCAAGGCTTTCGACTCATCTTTTTCCGTGACGGTGGCTACCGTGGGATCATCGGGGCGAATAGCCACGCCCAGCGGCGATGTGTCAACCAGATAAAGCGAGTTCACCTTGCCGGCCGGGACGACCAGAACATTGCGCCCCGAGTCAAAGCCGGTGTCATTGATGCCACGAAGAGTACGTACGTGTGCCATGATGAATCTCCTGTGCACGGGGCGCCGCGATCGGCGTCCGCACATCAGGTCAATCCGCATTCCGCCGAGAGCCGGCCAAATATGTCATGGAAAAGCGCGAACCGCCAAAATGATCTACGCAGGCAAAACAACAATGGATTCAAGCGGAGTTAAGGAGATTCACACTTCCTGGGAAACAGCCCAAGAACGTGGAGTTCTCAAGCCAGGCGGCGCGGCGATGATTCGAGCCGCCAACGATTGATGCAAGGTTACGACGCGTTTACGCTGTCCACGCCTTCCCTCAGCTGATTCAGTTGTCAAAGAACATTCTCGCTGGCGATAAGCCACCAGCACCGCGGTCCCGATCCGTAGACCTCGATCCTAAATCCTCGATCCTCCACAACTAACTCCCTCGCCCCCGATATCCGCCCGCGCGCACTCCCACGCGCTGGAAAGGCGAATGCCGCGGGCACTTGGGGATGATGGTCACGCTCGCCGCGACCGCGGCGGCCGACCTGGTTACCACACTCGAGGTGGGCGCGTGTGGCGTGTTTCTTCTTGAGCCGAACTCAGTTGAGTCAGCTCATTTGTCGCTGATGGCGAGGGGGTAGGTGGTGAGGTAGTTTTAAGCGACAGTAACGCCGGATCGTGTTGTCCCGCGGCATCGCCTTTCAACAGACACCAACTCATCCGAGAATTCCGTTGACTTCACTGTGGAAAACCGATTCCGGCGTATGGTCATCCAACCGCTGAATCAACTCGATCCACGGACCACTCTGCATCTTGACGCTGATGAACGGACTGGATCCAAGCCCGCCACTTGCGTCAATTCATCGGCTCCGGAGGCCGACATACACAATTGTACACTACTGATTCGATAATGTCCAGGGCAGTTGCAAAAAAAGTCCCCACGGGCTTCATCACATTCATCCCGGAAGGATGA
>JANNLP010000349.1:0-2355 GCA_031396905.1 Gemmataceae bacterium | reverse complement strand
ACCACATTCAAAGACATCTTCCTCGCCGACGCAATTCTCAAATCTCGGCCCAAGCCCAAAGTCAAAGGCCCCGGTCACCCCTTCGCCGACGAAGGCATGTGGCGTTGAAACGGCCGATTGTTAGAAATCAAACGACAACTGGAATGTGATGGCTTCCAGGCTCAGGTCGCTTTGTTTGCGGCCGTGTTTGCCGAAGGCGAAGTCGTCGAGGAAGGTGATGCTCTCGGCCTGGTTGAACCAATGGCTGAGTTCGTAACCGATGCTGGCCCGCACGTTGCGGCGCTGCCAACTGACGCCGGCCGCCAAATCAACGACCGGCACGACTTTTGTGAATCGATCGCTGACATCTGCGTTTACCACGTTGCCGGCAAAGTCGGTCTCAAACGCCGACACGCAATAGTCGCCGACGAGAAGACTGCCGCGCCCTTTGGCGTAAGCACCAAAGCTGCGTGAGAACTTCCAACGGGCTTCGCCGCCGAACGTGAGGCCGCCGCTCTCCATGCACGTGCGATGGCGGGCAAGGGCCTGGTGGGCATCCAGTCCATCGTAAGTTGCCGCGAGGATTTGGCTGATTTCGGCGATGCGCACACCGGTGAACACGCGATACTCCGTGCCATCGACCTGAAAGCGTCGGCCGATATCAATGTCGAACACGTTGAAATTGACGCTGGAAAAAGCCTGGGCCGTCAACGCCGAATCAACGATGCCGGGTCGTGTGAGCGACGGAAACAACACACCGCCCGCCGGCGCGGCAATCACCGCTGTGTCCTGGCTGTAGGCATACGTGTACGTGAAGGCCAAGTCGGTGGAACTGCTGCGCGGTCGCCAAATAAAGCCAGCGCGAAGCCCACTTCGCGTCTGCCAATCGAGACTGGCAATGCGGCCTTCCGGCGCGAGATTGTTATTCGGGTCAACAATCGCGTAATCGAGATCGCTGCGATGAGGACGAATCAGCAAGTATTCCGCCGACACCACGAATGGTGCAACGGCGTCATTGACTGGGACAAAGTGGCAAGTTGGCGACGAATGTGTGCCCGGTAGTTCGGCGGGCGTCATATCAACGACACCGGCCGGATAGTGATGCTCCCCCGGCGCAACATGAGCGGGCACTGGCAGCGCCTCGGGTAGCTGGGCCATCACGTCGCCGCCGAGTCCCCACACAAGCGTGGTCACCAACAGCATCGAAAATCGGCGCAACATTACCCATCCTCCTCAAACCAGCCCGTCCGATAACAGTGCCGGCGTGGACCTTCAACCCCAAGTCTGGCGTGCCAATTTAGTTGGTTGCACTGACGTTTTGCCAATCTGGCATCCATCCTACGATGCGGACGAATGCCGCAAACATTGATTGGGCATCATGTTACGGCAAACGCTCGCCGTGGCACGCCTATTGCTCTCTGATCGCCCGACACAATGCGCTCGCATAAATAGACCACGATTCGCACGCAACCGCGTCTGTGACACATAAGGAGTTGGGTAAATGGCAGCAAAACAATTGGCCTACGCCGACGAGGCCCGCCAGAAACTGTTGACCGGTGTGAGCAAGCTGGCCCGGGCCGTCCGCTGCACGTTGGGGCCACGCGGCCGCAACGCGGTGATCGACAAAGGCTGGGGCAGCCCGACCGTGACCAAAGACGGCGTGTCCGTAGCCGAAGAAATCGACTTGAAGTGCCCTTACGAAAACATGGGCGCGCAGTTGGTGAAGGAAGCTGCCAGCAAGACCAGCGACGTGGCCGGCGACGGCACCACCACCGCGACGGTTTTGGCCGAATTCATTTATCGTGAAGGCCTGAAGGCTCTGGCGGCCGGCGGCGATCCGATGAGCGTGGCTCGCGGCATCAACATGGGCGTCGACGCCATGGTCGGCGAGTTGAAGAAGCTGGCCGATAAGATTGACGCCAACGACTCCAAGCAAATCGCCGAAGTCGCCACCATTGCCGCCAATAACGACCCGGAAATCGGTGCGAAGCTCGCCGAGGCTATGAAGAAGGTCGGCGCCGCGAACGGCGTCATCACCATTGAGGAAGGCAAAACTGCCGACACCGAGGTGGTGGTTGTGCAAGGTATGCAGTTCGACCGTGGCTTCCTCAGCCCGCACTTAGTCACCAATCACGAGACGGTGAAGGCAGAGCTGGATAACCCGTACATCCTCATCTTCGAAGAGAAGATTTCCAACGCCAAGTCATTGATCCCGCTGCTCGAAGAGATCAGCAAGAAGAAGGTGCCGTTGGTCATCATCGCCGAAGACATCGAAGGCGAAGCACTGGCCACTCTCGTGCTGAACAAGCTCAAGGGCATCCTGCAAGTGTGTGCGGTCAAGGCTCCGGGCTACGGCGACCGTCGCAAAGCCATGCT
>JANNLP010000376.1:0-1810 GCA_031396905.1 Gemmataceae bacterium | reverse complement strand
ATTCCGCCGACCTCCAGACGCAATACTCCCCCGGCGGATTCGGCTGGGATAACACGCCGACGATCGTTCCGGTCAGCATGGTGCCGCAGTACACCGGCACATCGAGTTATTTGATCTTTTCCAAGTACAACAATTATTATGGAACGTCTGGTGGCGGCGACGGCTCCAACATGATCTGTGTCTTGGACCCCAACGACACCGAAGTTGAATTCCATGCATCGTCCAACGGCCAGTTGGTGATGAAGCGCGTTCTGATCATGCTTTCCCCGACGCCGGATTGGCAGTATCCGGGTGTACCGACCGCCGTTCGCGAATGGTGCCTGAACACGGCGGCCATCGACCCGGCCACCAACACCATCATCGTCAACAATTCCGACGGCTACTTGTATCGCTGGCACTTGCCGACCAATTCGCTCATCAACCCCGCGCAGATTACGGATGGCTTGCTTCAGCCGTACACCATGACCATCATTACGATGGATGGCTCGTCGCTCGGCATCGCCGATGGCATCCTGTTTTCGGTCGGCCGCACGCCCGGTTTCTCGATCACCGACACCACCGTCGCGACTCCCAGCACCACCGCATCGTTCACGGTGACGTTGGATTACCCGCGAACCACACCGATCACGGTCCAATATGCGACCGCCAACGGCAGTGCCATCGCCGGCACAAATTACACCGCGACATCGGGTAACTTCACGTTCACTCCCGGCCAAATGAGTAAGAACTTCACCGTGCCGGTCAATCCCGCCTCGGTCACGGGAGCCAGCGGGAACTTCTTCGTCAACCTGACAAGTCCTACCAACGCGATCCTCGTCGATGGTCAGGGCCAGGCCACGCTGCTGGGTCGGCCGCCGCGCGTGCAATCCGTCGTCGTGAACGGTGGCGACGCGCAAAGGTCGCGAGTTACGAGTCTGGCCGTGACCTTCGATCAAGTCGTCACGTTGCCCGGAACCCCGGCCACCGCGTTTCAACTGGTGCGTCACAGCGATGGCGTACCCATCATGCTGTCCGCCGTCGTGAGCAACACCGGCAGCGGCACCGTAGCCACGCTGAGCTTCATCGGCGGCCCGCTCGATTTCGGTTCGCTCAGCGATGGCCTCTACGATCTCACCGTGCTCGCCGGCCAGGTGTCGAACATCGCCGGCCAACTCGACGGCAACGCCAATGGCACCGGCGGTGATGACTATGTGTTGATCGGCTCGCCCGCCAACGGCCTGTTCCGCATCTTCGGCGACGCCGACGGCGATGGCACTATCGCGACGGGCGACTTCATCCAATTCCGCCTCGCTTTCGGCGGCAACAACCCCATTTTCGATTTCGACGGCGACGGCTCCGTGGCCGCCAGCGATTTCATCCAGTTCCGGCTGCGGTTCGGCGGGTCGGTGTGAGATAGTTTTCAAGACGTTCATCGCGTTGACTCCGTTAGGCGGCGACCATTGGTCGCCGCATTTGTTTTCACGCCCTCGTCGTCGGCAATGCACCCGATGAAACCCATTGCCGTTGTTAACCGCCTATCGATCAGCGGAGATACGTCCCCCCGACGCTCCATGCTGCGACTTGTTGCCATGTGCGCGCAGTATCACACTGGCGCGCAAGAAAAGGTGATGCGGGCGGGGCGATTATGTCATGTCCCGGATCCATCCGCTTACGATCCCCCTCTCTCAACCGAGGGGCGCTATGCCGGGTCCATCCGCTGAAGCCCCTCATCTCACTCGAGGGGATTGTTCGAGATCCTTCCCATCTAGCCCTCCATCTCACTCGGAGGGATTGTTGGCAGACCAGAGTAAGTGCTTTCACACTCATCTGT
>JANNLP010000247.1:0-2629 GCA_031396905.1 Gemmataceae bacterium | reverse complement strand
GCCGCCGCCGCCAAAGCCACCACCGGAGCGCGGTTGCGCTGCCGAAACATTTGGCCCGTGCGATTTCACGCCCAGTTCTTCCATCCGCCGATGCAGACGTTCCATGCGCTGTTGTGCTTGAGCCATTTGCTCCTGTGCCTTTTGCATTTCTTCACGCAGCCGCTCCAACTCATCACTGTTGCCGTCGCCACGGCTCTGCGCTGTCCGAGCCAAAGCGTGCCCTTCAACAACACGCCTGCCATCACGGTCAATTTCGAAGCCGCGTACTTCACGTGGCCGCGTAGGCGGTGGCGTGTCATTCGGCCGTTCCGGGGGCGGAGGCGGCGGATTATCTTGCGGCTCGTCGGAACGGGCCACGCCGAATGGTAGACACAGTGCGAGACCAAACGCAGCGAGCGCGCCGGCCCAACCGGACCGGTAGGCCGGGTTTGCTTTCAGGATCATGTGAATTCTCCGTTTGAGTTCATGGACCTGCCCGAAACCGCTGGCCAACGGCGGCAAAGCCGGCCTGGCGGTCGCGAGAAAATCCAACGTATCGACCAGAGCGTCCGCATACGCCCGCCGTGCCGCCGGCAGCGTCGCGACCACCCACCCATCACAACACAGCTCTTCCGCCTCGCGCAGCTCCCGGCGAGCCACCCAGGTAATCGGGTGCCACCAACACAGCGCGACGACAGTCGATTCCAGCCACCGCACCCAATGGTCGCGGCGGCGTAAATGCGCAAGTTCGTGAACCAACACGGCCGACTGCTGCAATCGCGTCAGCCCATCGAGCCAATCCGCGGGCAGCGCCAACGTCGGCCGTATGAACCCGGCCCACACACACGGCGAAATGCGATTGGACAGCAACAACACCCGCGGTGGTTGAGGCAATCCCACTCGACGGGACAACGTCGCAACCAGTCTTGTGAGGCGGGCATCACCACCGACAACTGTGTCAATCGCCCGGCGAAAACGCCAAGCCCGGCCACAAATCACAACGACGATACAAACTGAAACGATGACCCACGTTGCCAACACCAAGTTGGTCCATGGCAACTCGCTCAATATGAATGTCGCCAACTGTCGCGGCGCTTCACTTGCGACTAACGTTGTGTCGTCGGCCACAACGGTCGGCATCGCAACCGGTTCCTCAAACAAGTAGTCCCAATCAACGGCGGCCGCTGGAGAATCATCGACCGCTTCATTGGCTCTGAGCACAGGCTCTCTTGCTAGTTCGGTAACCGTTGCGGAGGAACCCGCCCATTCCGGCAACGACAGCGTGTATAGCGGCGGCGCGATCAAGCGGACCAGCACGACCAGCCATAAAATATGCGTCAACGCCGGCCGCCGCAGCCATTTGCTGGCATATGCCACGGGGGCCAGCACGGCCGCAGCCGTGGCATTGAACATCACATGATCGAACAGCGGAGCCATGATGCGGTTTCCCGTTATCAGTGCCTTAGCGCCGCGAGCGCGGCTTCTCCGGTCCGTCCAGTTCCTTGATCAGTTCGCGAAGCGATTGACGATCCGCCGGCGACAACTTGTTGGCCCGCACCAGATGCGTCAGCAACGGTGTCATCGAGCCATCGCACAATTTCTCGGCAATGGTCCGCAGCCGCGTGCCGATCAGTTCATCGCGGCCCACGGCCGGCTCGAAGATATGCACGTTGCTGCGCCGATCACGGCGAACATAACCCTTGTCTTCAAGCCGCTCCAACAGCTTCTGCACTGTCGCATAGTGCGACGCGCAGCCACCCGGATACAAATCATCCGCCAACCGGCGAATGGTCGCCGGCCCGGCATCCCAAAGCTGACGCATCAGCGCCAGCTCGGCATCAGTCACATCCTGCGGCGTCCGCGGCATAATCCTCACCTCGGGGCAATCACTCAAAAGCATAGTAAGACATTATGTCTGACGTGTCAAGCGTCACGCCCGAATTTCTTTTCGCAATCGTAATGCCAGGAGCATTCGGTAGGATTCTGAGCCACTATACATCAACACCACGACTCAGGCGGAGTTGCGACATCGGCCTCTCACTAACAATCGCAGCCGCAAATCCCTCCGCCACATTCAACCCACTAACATGCCATCCCACATGATCCGCCGGCAGCGTACGATCCGCGACGCCGCACGGCTGCCCGCGTTCATCCAGATGAATGTCGTATTCATCGAGCGGCAGATTTAAGCCAAGACCGCGCGCTTTTGAATACGCTTCCTTGCCCGTCCAATATGCGAAGAAGCGAGCGGGTCGGTCCTTGTCATTCTTGGCCAGCACGTCGGCACGCTCGACCGGCGCGAAATAGCGCTCGGCCAGCCCGGCATGATCCACGTCGCCGCGGATGCGCTCGATATCGGCGCCGACTTCCTGCCCATGCGAAATCAAGATGATCGCCAGGTCATCGGAATGGGATAAGTTGAAGCGCACGTCGCTGCCATGCTCCGCATGCAATTGTGGCTTGCCGCTGGGAGATACGACAATGCGTACTTCACTTGGCTTGAGGCCCAGTCGTTGACCCAGCGCATGCCGCAGCGCGCCTCGTCCAACAATGAATCGTTCACGATGTTCCGATCGCAGAAAACGCTCCGCGCGATGTTGTTCCGATTTGTCAAGACATTGGCGATATTGTTCCACGACTAAGACGTCAC
>JANNLP010000243.1:0-8787 GCA_031396905.1 Gemmataceae bacterium | reverse complement strand
GCTGATCAACGTCGGCCGCGGCCAATTGCTGCCCGAGCAGGTAGCTGAGATACTGGAAAAGCAAGATCGCCGTGTCGCGGGGTTCAATGCCCCGGCACAAGGTTTGTTCTTGATGCGCGTGGCATATGAATGATCGCTACATTTATCCCGATCAACTCGAAATCCGCACGCTTGACCGGCCTGTTAACGCAACCATCCGCGTGCCGGGCAGCAAGAGCATTACGAATCGGGCACTGGTGCTGGCGGCGCTGACTGACATGGACGTGCCGATGACCATTCGTGGCGCGTCGCAATGCGAAGACACCGAAGTCATGGTCAGGTGTTTGCAGACGCTCGGTTTTTCGGTGGAGCCTGATTGGACGAACAATAACATCGTGTTTCCCTTTCAGGAAGGTGCGCGAGTTCCTGCCGCATCCGCCGACTTGCACGTGGCTGATTCAGGTACCACGATGCGATTCCTCTGTGCTCTTGTTTGTGCGGGAATCGGCCGTTATCGAATTGACGGCTCGATGCGAATGCGGCAACGACCAATTCAAGATTTGTTGGATGCTCTTAATCAAATCAGCGGTGTTCGCGCGCGTTGCGAACGAGACAACGGATTCCCACCCGTAACTATCGAATCGTCCGGGCTGCGTGGCGGTCGAGTGAGTATCAAAGCCGACGTCAGTAGCCAATTCACCAGTGCAATACTTCTCGTCGCGGCTTTCTCAGAGGTCGATCTTACGGTCGAAGTTCAAGGTGCATCGGTGTCACAACCGTTCATCGACATGACGGTGGCGATGTTGGCCCAGTGGGGCGTTCACGTCCGTCAGGTTGGCGTCGGTCAATACACCGTCGCATCGGAAGACATCGGCCACAATCCGATGACATATTTCGTGGAACCGGATGCGTCAGCGGCAAGTTATGTGTGGGCAGCTGCCGCGATTGTGGGAGGGCGGACCCATGTTCCTGGAGTCACGACTGACTCTATACAGGGTGATGCTCAATTCACTCAATTGCTTGAGAAGATGGGATGCGAAGCCGAAATCAAATCATCCGAATTTGTCATCCATGGCGCACCTCTCCACGGCATCACTGCCGACATGAACGCCATCAGCGACACCGTTCCCACGCTCGCGGCCGTTGCCTGCTTCGCCGATAGTCCTACCACCATTCGCAATGTCGCCCACATCCGCCACAAGGAATGCGACCGCATCAGTGCCCTTTGCACCGAATTGCGTAAGCTCGGCGTTGAAGTCGAGGAATACACTGATGGTTTGAATATTACGCCGCGACCGATGCACGGAGCTGAAATCGAGACTTACAATGATCACCGCATCGCCATGAGTATGGCACTGATTGGCCTGAAGGTCCCCGGCGTGATTATCAAGAATCCTGGCTGTGTCGCGAAGACGTATCCCGGTTACTGGGACGATTTCCAGAAACTCTACGGTTAGCCGCGACGCGAAGGTACTCCGTAGCGGAGCGCCTACGCCCGCCATCCCAGTTCCACGCCATCCTTACGCAACAACGACTGAAACGCATCCAATTGAAGCTTCCGTACCTCGCGCGGCTGCTTCCCATTCTTGACACACCACGCAGCCAGGGCCCCGGCCGCTTCGCCGATATTCCACTCCACCGGATGAAGCCGGTAACAGCCATTGGTGATATGCGTGGTGCCGAGGTTCTTACATGCCGGTAACAAGTTGTTCACGCGAACCGGCAGCAATCCCCCAAGCGGAATCTGAAATGGCAACGAGGCCACATCGATGTAGTTGTCGCCGGCTGTACTCGGGTGCAGGTCAATGCGATAGCTGCCGATACCAACAGAATCAGCAAATGTCGCGGCCTTTGTTTCCCCGCTTTTCTTTCGCGCGTCGGCCGCCACATGTTGCTCGCAAACTGTAAACTCGGCCTTGATGCGGCGTGATTCGCGGATGTACGGGTACTTTGCCAAGCCGTCATCGGTGCCCACGATATCTTTGCGCAAGCGCAGTCCCATCCAGCCTGTGCCGCCGTCGGGGCGCGGAGCTTCCGTTTGCATCCAATAAAGCAGCGACAGACTCAATTGCTTTCCGCGAGCTTTGTGCTTCTCCGCCTCGGCCGGTAGGACGCCGGCGAGATTGCCGAGCCAATAGTCGTTTTGCGGCCAATTGACGAGCGAAATGTCACTTGGATAGGTTCCTTCGGTGAAGTTCTTGCGATTGGCAATGCGGCGATAGGCGAATAGATTCAAGCCCGGTCCCGTGGCAGTCAACGTGGGGTCGAAGTACACTTTGCGTTCTTTGAGCGTCACCGGATCAGACATACTCAAGCTCAGCAACTTGCCCGGCCACGGCGGCGTCATCTTGGGAATGTAATCGCGCCAGAACTCATATTCGGCGGGTTTGTCGATGTTGTGGTCTTCGCCGGGCATGTAATCGACGGCAAAACAATAGGTGAATGCCTGGTGATTGGCTGGCTGGGTTTCGGCCGGGGCATGTGGTTCGTTGGTCTCTTTGGCACTCTCGAATCCGGTTACGAATTCGGTACCCGTGAGCGGCAACAAGTCGCCCAACTCGGTCGCGTCGAGACAATAACTGGCTTGAATCACCCGTTCTCGGCTGGACCGCAGGTCGCGGACGGTTACGGCTTTCACGCCATCGCCGTGTACATCGGCTTTCATGGCAACATGTTCTCGCAGAATTTCGATACGGCCGGACGACACGTGTGGCGCAAGCATGGCTTCCAAGACGGCCAAGGCGACGCGCGGCTCGTGGCACAGTCGTGAGACGTTGCCATCGCCGGGATTCAGTTGCTTGTTGGCTCGGGCTTTGTCGGTTAGTGGATAATGGTCACGGTAATAAGCCCGAACCCCCTCTCGGAATTGCCGGTAAGATCGAGTCACACCGTGGGTTTCCACCCATGGATGCTCATCCGGCGGCACCGCTTGCGATGTGAGTTGCCCGCCGATCCAGTCAGTTTCTTCAGTGAGTATCACGCGGCAGCCATGCCGGGCGGCGGCGAGTGCCGCCGCCACGCCGCCCAGACCGCCGCCGATGATGGCTACGTCGCATTTGAGTTCGTCAGCCGCGAACAGTTTGGCTGAAGCAAGGAATGATGCCGAGGCGGCAAGGAAATGTCTGCGTGTGTGCATGAAGAAACCCGTCGTCGGATGGTTCTATGCGATTAACATAGGATCATCCGACGACGGGTGGCATATTCACGCGCTAAGCCGCAAGCGGCTGGAAGCTAGGCCGCCAGCGGCTAGAAGTTCTCGCGCTTCTGGTCGGCGAGAGTGCGGATGCGTTCGCCGAGCAGGGCCACGTCGAAGGGCTTCTTAAACACTTCGGTGAAGCCGTATTCGATGAGCTTTTCAGGAGCGGCTTCGTCTTCGCTGGCGAGGCCAACGATGAGGGTCGCTTCGTAGTTGGTGCTCTTGCGGAGGTTCTGCACGATCATGATCGATTCACTGCGGCCGAGGGCCAGGTCGATGACGATCGTGTCGGGATGGAACGACTCGGCCTGGATGCCGGCCTCGAAACCACTGTTGGCGATTTCGTACTTGTAGTCGTCGTTTTCCGGCAACAGCTCTTTCACGCGGTCGATGAAGATCTTTTCAGCGCCGATGACGAGAATCTTGTGCCATTCCTCATCTTCCAGCTCGCCGAGCGGCATGCCGTGTTCTTTGAGGAACTTAATCAGTTGTTCGCGGGGGATGCGTCGGTCCTGGCTGCCGGGAATGCGGTAGCCGCGAAGCCGACCGGAGTCGAACCATTTGGATACCGTCCGCGGCGCGACCTTACAGATCTTCGCAACTTGGCCGGTGGTAAAAACTTTCTTCATCGCAGGCACTCCAGTTTTCAGATCGCGCCGATCCGTCGGCATCGGTGGGGGCCGGCCCGTGTCCGCCGTGCCGCTGCGCCGAAAGGCGGTCGCGGTCGAATCGGGGGGCCGTCCGACCCTCTCGGGGCGCGGGCGGGTTGGGGGGTATTGGTGCTCCGCGTCAGTCGTCCCAGGTGATTTCGCCGGTTTCGGAAGGTGGTCGGTGCAAGCCGAACATCGTCCCGCCTAAGTTATCGTCAATCTCGACCGGCAATCTTCATCTTTCTCATCCTGGGAAACTTGTGAGGAACACCCCGTTTGTTTCCGCTGCTCAGATTGCCCGCCCGATCCCGTTCGGAGCGGTTGGCCTCAAACACCGACGGTGCCCGGCCTGACATCTCTTTCGTCATTCCGGGTCGATCCGGAGAAAGAGTTTCGACCGTATTGCCCGACGTTCTGGCTGATTCGGTTCCGCCCGTAACGGTTGCGACGACGTTCCGGGTATGTGCCACCGCGCATATTGTAATGCAGCGATCAAGCCGAACCGGGACAGTTGGCCTTTAGGACGAACCTGCCTGAGCCGGGGACTACAATGTCTGAACACTCGAAAGGGCTTGCTAATGCGAGAGATTTGCTGGTTATCTGTTGTTATCTTATACGCAATCGCAGGAGTGGCCCGCGCCGGCGACTTGAAGGCTGGGGCCGCCACCGTAGACATCACACCGCCGGTCGGCATGCCAATGTGGGGTTACGCGTCCCGGCACGATGCACCCAGCACCGGCATCCGCGATCCGCTCATGGCCCGCGCCATATTATTGGATGACGGTAGCGAAAAGCTCCTGATCGTGTCTTTAGACCTGGGCCGGCCGCCGGCTCGCGCTTCTTCCGCACGCATTCGCGAGCGCCTTCGTGTGCGAAACATCAATCATATGCTGCTCGTGGCCAGCCACACCCATCACGGCCCGGTGATGGAAATTGACGATTTGCCGGATGCCAAGAACTCGTACACGCAGACGGTCGAAGATCGCATTTGCGAATTGGCCGTGAGGGCGGCCCGAACGGCAGTTCCGGCGCGACTCGGTGTCGCTGCGAAAGAGTGTGATCTCAATCGAAATCGTCACTCAAAGCGAGCCGACGCGCCGGTGGACAAAACGCTTTCTGTTGTGCGCATTGAATCGCATGATGGCAAACCGATTGCCACGCTGGTGAACTTCGCTGCTCACCCGACGATGCTCAGCGCCAAGCTGATGGAATACTCCGCTGAATGGCCGGGGGCGATGGCCAAGCGGGTGCAAGAGGTAACTGGAGCACCGTGTCTGTTCCTACAAGGTGCCTGCGGCGACCTGACCACCAAACCTCCAAAGCCAGGTACGCCGGACGACTTTGGCATCGCGGTCGCGGATGAAGTGATTTCGCAATCGAAAACGATCAAGTGCAACATCGACAAGCCAAACTTGCGTGCGGTCCGTGACGAGTATCACTTCCCGTGCCTGCTCGCGGTCGGGAATCCGCTCGTGAGTTTTGGTTTGGGGTCGATTTTCTTTCCCGGCCTGGTGGCCCATTACGAACGTGAATACCGCGAAGGAGTCCGGCCAGAAACGACGACGGTCACGTTGACTGATCAATTGGGAATCGTCGGGTTCTCGGGGGAAATGTACTGCGGTCACGCGCTCAGTCTGCGCCGCCGTGCCCGGATGGAACATTTACTGATCTGTGGCTACTGCAACGACTACCAGCAGTACTTCCCGACAATCGAATCCATGAGTGAGGGCGGTTACGGAACATCGCCGCCGGTCGCCGTCGCCGAACCCGGCGCCGGCGAACGAATGACGGATCGGGTGCTGTTGCAGTTGTACAAGTTGAGAGGACAGGTACCATAACAAGATTTTGACTTTGCAATGCAAAGTGTTTTTGATAGACTTATGGGAGGGCGTGCACTGACGGCTGATCATTGTTCGACGGAGATTACCCAATGATATCGTGGTTCCGTGAAGTTGATCGTGTGTTGCGCGGCGATGCCACTCGGCCGGAGGCACTCGCCGGCGGGCAAATTGATGTTCGCGGCCGGCGGTTGCTTGTCGTCAACATGTTGCTGGGTGTTGTCACGGGCGTATGTATGGGCGTCTTCGCACTGTTCAATCGCGACGTGCCGGAATACCGCCAGCCATTGGCAGCAGCCATCAAAGTGCCGGCGCTTTTCTTTCTGACACTGGTAGTTACTTTTCCTTCGCTCTACGTCTTCAACGCATTGGTTGGCTCGCGGTTGATGGCGATTACGCTTGGCCGTCTCATGATGGCCGCTCTCGGAATCACCATGGCCGTGCTGGCTTCCTTCGGACCCATCGTCGCATTCTTTTCCGTCACGACTTCCAGTTATCCATTCATGTTGTTGATGAACGTCGTGGTGTTTGCCCTGGCTGGTATTCTCGGCATGAATTTCCTCAATCGCACCACCAATCGGCTGATCTCCTTGCTTCAGCCGGAGGTGATTCCAGCGCCGCCAAGTGACCAGAGCATCACCATTGGCCCAATGGGCTTACCGCAACCGCCGGTTTTGCGGACACAGGTGCGCGATCCGAATGGGCAGGTGCGTTCGGTGTTTGCCGTGTGGATCATGGTCTTCGGATTGGTGGGCGCGCAGATGAGCTGGGTACTACGACCGTTTCTCGGTCAACCCGACACACCATTCACATGGTTCCGCCCGCGCTCGTCCAACTTCTTTGAGGCCGTACTCAACACATTTCGCGCGCTTTTTGGATCGTGACATGATGGCATTGACGCCGCCATTAAATGACCTGTTACACGGCCGGACGCCGAGCCGAACGGCCGGCGGCGAGATGCTGGCCTGGGCGGGTTGGCTCATTGTCTGCGGCTGCTTATATGGCAGCGTGATGGGCTCGTTTGGCGGCGTCACCGGCGAGCGATTGTGGCAAGTCGTCTACTCCGCGGTGAAAGTCCCCATGCTGCTCGGCATCACATTTCTCCTGACGCTTCCGAGTTTCTTCGTGTTGAACACGATATTGGGGTTGCGCGACGACTTTCCCCAGGTTTGGCAGGCACTGTTGCGGACCCAATCGGTTTCAGCCATTCTGTTGGCGACTTTTACGCCATATACGATCGTTTGGTACCTGACCTCCGGCAACTACACGGAGGCTATCCTTTTCAACGCCGTCATGTTTGGAGCCGCGAGCATCTCAGCGCAGATTTTGCTTTGGCGCGCGTATCGGCCGCTCGTGGCCCGCAGTCCGCGCCACCGCATCCTGCTTCGGGGCTGGATCGCCGTCTATGCGTTTGTGGGCGTGCAGATGGGATGGGTGCTGCGTCCGTTCATCGGCGACTTGAACGAACCGACACGGTTCTTCCGGGAAGGCGCATGGGGAAACGCATACGTAATGGTCGGGCAGATGATCATTGAAGTCGTCGGCGACTGGCTGTGGTGATCTTAACCACTCATGCTGTCATTTCAATTTGGTCTTTTCAACGTGAACAAATCCGTGGCCCGGCAGTACCATTCGCCACCCATACGGGCTATGGTTTGGTATTTGCGCGGGTCAACGCGGCCGTCGGCACCGAGTACGTCATCGTTGATGTGAATTGCCAAGACATTGCCCAGCACGAGGTTTGCCCCATTCGGCCCTTCGCCTAGCGTGATGATCTGGCGGACGCGGCATTCAATGTGGGCTTTGGCGGCGGCCAGGCGGGGTGGACGTACTTTCTGCGATGGCTCAACAGCCAGCCCCACGAACTCGGCTTCGCTTTGGCCATGCGGCAGAGTTGTGGATGACGCGTTGACTTGTTCCGCAAATTCGAGGGTCGCGGCATTCAAGACAAACTCAGGCACCTGGCCAAGATTGAAAAGCGTGTCTTTCTGCGACCCGTCGGGTTTCAGCGCGGGAGCAAATGCGACCACGGGCGGCGATGCCCCGACAGCATTGAAAAAACTGAAGGGCGCGAGATTGACCTGACCCTTCACATCGATCGTGGTGACCCAGGCGATGGGCCGAGGCGTGACCAGGCTTAAGAGCGCGTGGTAGATCTCAGCGGTGGTTGTCTTCGAAGTATCAATGAACATGATGCCAACGAGTCTCTTAGTCCATCCACGAATACGGATACTTGGGATCGTCGAGCGTCATGGCCACCTGCGTCGGTCGCAACGGCCTGAATGTGTCGAGCATCACCGCTAGCTCATCGGTGCGTGTCATCGGGCGGCTGGCAACGATGGTGCCTGGGTGCGGGCCATGCGGAATGCCGCGCGGGTGCAGGGTGAACGACGCCTCGCCGACGCCGCGGCGGCTGCCGAAGTGACCGCGAACGTAATAAAGTACTTCGTCGCATTCGACATTCGAATGCGCATAAGGAACCTTCACCGCATCGGGATGATGGTCGAGAAATCTCGGGGCGAACGTGCAGATCACGAAGCCCGGTGCCTCAAACGTCTGATGAATCGGTGGCGGCTGATGGATCGTGCCGGTAATCGGTTCAAAGTCGTCGGCATTGAAAGTAAACGGATACACCATGCCATCCCAGCCGACGATGTCGAAGGGGTGGTGCAACAGCGTGTACCGCGTCAGCTTGTCGAAGTGCTTGATGAGAACGGTGGTCTCGCCCTCTTTATCGATCGGCGCGATTTCGGCAGGCCCATGCAGATCGCGCTCGTAATACGGCGACCCCATCTTGAGCTGGCCATCGGGGTTCAAATAGTGCGGCGGAATACCGACGTTTCCGGCGCTTTCAATAATCAGTAACTCCGGCGGCGTGGCGGCGCCAAACTCGATGCGATAAGTCGTGCATCGCGGAATCACAACATAATCGCAAGTCTTAAACGGCAGTGGGCCGAACATCGTATGCAGCGTGCCCTGCCCTTTATGGACGAAATACACCTCGTCGGCCGTGGCATTGCGATACAACTCGGCCTGCGGTTCGGTGGGACGGCAGCGATGTAACATGACGTCGCCGTTGCCCATGATCGCCACCCGGCCATTGATCGGGCTGCCGGCGCGTGGC
>JANNLP010000241.1:0-4340 GCA_031396905.1 Gemmataceae bacterium | reverse complement strand
GGCGGGCCAGCCTTGGGACAATCACGATAACATCGAAGCGAACCACAAGCGGCTCGGCGGCGAGCTCGATCGCCCCATCGCGGCGCTGCTCACCGACCTTAAGCGGCGCGGGATGTTCGACGACACGCTCGTCATCTGGGGCGGCGAGTTCGGCCGCACTCCGTCAGTCGAGCTAGGCGGCGACGGCAAATCCAAGCTCGGCCGCGACCACAACCACTATGGCTTCTCGGTCTGGCTGGCCGGCGGCGGTGTGAAGGGAGGCACGGCCTATGGCGCTACCGATGACTTTGGATTCAAAGCCACCGAAAACCCCACCAGCGTGCATGATCTGCACGCCACCATTCTTCATCTTCTGGGCCTTGACCACGAGCGGCTCACTTACCGATACGCCGGACGAGACTTTCGCCTCACCGACGTGAGCGGCAGCGTCGTAAGAGACATTCTGGCATGACGCGTTGCGATTGCGGGACGAATCTAGAGAACGCTACTTCGGTGACACACCGCGAACCGACTTGGAGTCCAGCTCGAAGTTGTGCGTATTGGCCTTTCCTGGAGTAATATCCGCACGCAGCCGGCTCTGGTCGTTGTAGTGACTGGGAACGCATTGCTCCAGCTGTGGAATCAGCGTTCCCTTGGGAGCCGGCGGCCCGGCTTCAACCATCTTGCCGGTCGAGCGGAGGCCAACGATCCGCACGATCTTGTCTCCCGGTGTTACGGCGGCATTGCCGGTCAACTCGTACCTGCCTCCCTTGATGAGCCCACCGGTCGTTGGGCCTTGGCCGTCGGCGGGTTCCAGGCTGATGGAGCCTTCTTCGATCGGCTGGCCATCGACGGCAACCATGCCTCGGACCACGACCTTGCCGTCGCTGCAGCCGCTAAAGGCCACGAGCGCGACGAGAACCAGGCCCGGAAGGCGGCCGTTTAATGTGGGCTTCATGCAAAAAATAACCCTCGTCACATCGCTCAGAATTCGCCCAAGGTCTCGCCACCCTGCGGCGACGACAGTGCCCGCCACGTGGCCAGCGTTACGTTATTGGAAACAAAGCGGACGCCGCTATCGCCCAGCAGGACCATGACGCCGCCCGGGTGCAGGCTGCGTGCCGCCAGCGTGATCCGCTTAGGGTTCCAGCTCGTCGAAGTTGGCACGCACGGCGCCCGCAGGATCGAGTGGCACATGCCCTGGCGAAACTCGTCCGGCACGGGACTGTTGGGCGTCTGATTGTGGTGGTACAGCGAGCCTTCCGGATAGTGCATCACGCCCCGCCAGTCGTTGCCCGGGCTGTTGAGCAACTCGGAGACAAACACCGTGTTCGACGTGCCATCGGTGATGTCGGCAAATCGGCTCTTGCTTTGCAGCATGAAGACCCCCTGCGGGCGGGAATTGACGTCAATCGTCGTCGTCTCGGTCATTGGTCCAATGCCGTTGTTGGCAACGTAATTTCCGCGGGCCCAGACCACCGCAGTGCCCCACGAGCAAATGATAACCGGGTTCACATCCGATGGGCACTTTGTCACCTTCAGAAACGTGGACGAGATCCGGTTGTTGGGATGGGTGGGAGTGCCTTGCCCGAAGCCTTGATTGAAATCGCCCGTTTGATACAGGTTGGCCTGTTCGATGTACGGGAGGAGATGTGTCAACCAGGTCGATTCGGAGCCTTTTTGATTGCCCCCCGCGGCAGGCTCCCAGACCGTGCCGGCCGGCAGACGCAGATGGGTGTCGTGAAAGATGTGCGCCCCCACGCCCAACTGTCTGAGATTGTTGGTGCAACTCGAGCGGCGAGCCGCTTCGCGCGCGGTTTGCACTGCGGGCAAGAGTAGCGCTACCAGAACACCGATGATAGCGATCACTACCAGCAATTCGACCAGCGTGAAGCCGGTCCTCGTTCGCACGACTATGACCATGGCGCTCGTCCTCCTCATTAAGATTCTCTTCAGTCCATCAGGGCCCTCATGCTCCGTGTTCCGGCAACGCTATACGTCGCTGCGTGTAAATGTGGTGCCTCGTAGGGGGCAAAGTCAAGCGCGAGATCAAGTTCGCGTAATTTGGCAACCGGTGCTCACGGCTGGTTCAATAGATAGCGGGCAAACCAAGCCTCCAATTCGTGCGGTTTGCTCCCAAGAACTCATCGTATTCTCGGAACGTCATCAAACCACCGAATTCTGGCACAAAGGGCTATCCGATCTCGGACGGTTGATCCGAACGGCTCACCTCGCATCTACAGTCAGGCCCGTCAACGCGTCGACGTAGAGCTTGGCTTGTTCGTCCGGCGGATCCGGTGGTACATCCGTGTAGTAATCGTCGGCCATGCCGAGCGCGGCTCGAAAGCGCCTGCTCTGCTCTGGAGGTAGGTCCAGGCTTTCCTGCAATTCGTAATCGTTGTCCCAAAGCACACAACCTGCGAGGCATTCCACCAACATGGACCACATTTCCTTGTCACGATCCGTATCAATGGGCAACTGGTCTGGCGCAACTTGCTCACGGACGGCGTCAAGGATCAGCCTCCTCCAGAATGAAGTCCCACCAGAAATGCCCGCGTCGTCAATCTCCTGGCACACTTGGTCTTTCGCATGTTCATAAACGCTCGCCACGGCGGATTCAATGAAGGCCGTGAGCTTTGGTGTCGGTTCACTTGGATGCAACAACCCGCGCGCTGAGTTGTAAAGCACGACCAGCTTCTGTGGCCGCTGCAGTTCGTCAAAGGGAGTAGTGCCACAATCCAAGTCGCCGTCGGCGAGCAGGTCCACGATCATCGCCAACGAGTGCGTGAAGAAGCTTCGTTCAGCGCCAACAAGAATTCGGTCTCCTCCGGGGGTGTGGTACACGGAAATCCTCGCCGTTCTGAAAACGAAGCTGAAATGAACTTAATCGCTTCAGCTATTCTAGAATTCGTGAAGGGCCGCCTTGTACCGATCCTCGAAAACTTTGGGATGCATTTTCCGGCACCCGCGAAGGTTTTATCACGAAGCCATCAGCTGGGTCAGCCAGGACGCCGCTGGCACCGTTGAAAGGCCGAGTTTCCCATCAAGCCATCCGTTTCTTGAAGCACGAAAACCGAGCCAACAAGTCAAACGTTTTGTGGGAATCGCGCTCAATCGGGGAGATGGCCGCACAGATGGGATGAAAGGCAGCCAACCAAACCAACGATAAATGACATGAGCAGCGTGGTTCACCAGAACCGTCGAATTCGCTCGGCGGGCCGCTTCGCTTTGCAATTGTTTCTTGGCATTTGCCCTTGGCGGCCATTATCTTGTAACCCGCTGCATATTCGTTCTGGCTTTCTTCGATCGGAGTCGAGCATCATGCTTTCTCTTGGGTCGCGCGCTGATGGTCGCCGCCGGGCATGGCTCAAACGGCTTTCTCGCAACCGAGTTCTTCAATTGGAACTGCTGGAGCGGCGGCAACTCCTGACCGGCGCGAGCGATTGGTACGATACCGTATCGCCCAATTGGTTTCGGACGGCTGAGTCGCCGAAGGTGATGGGCGATTCGAGCTCGGACCATCAATCTCTATCGCGCTGGGTCGTGCGGCTTGATGCGGAATTCAGCGCGAGTCTTGGCGATGCCAGCCGCAGTTGGCAGGTGTTCTATCCAGCGACCGTTCTGGCCGCGGGGGTGACGCCTCCTTGGGCCCAATTTCGTGCGATCACCGGCCTCGGATTGCCGGGTCAGATTCTGATTGAATCGCGAGCGCCAAAGGACCAGGCGGCCGTCGATTTGGCCGGACTTGCCCACATTGATTCGTTCGATCCGGAGCGGACGATTGGGGGCGCGGCAGTGCCCAACGATCCACAATTTGACGCGCAGATTGGATTGCATAATACGGGTCAAACCCCGCCCGGCGGCACGGACGATGCCGATATCGACGCGCCGGAAGCGTGGAATCTGCAAACGGGCAGCCGGGGTGTGGTGGTGGCCGTCATCGATTCGGGCATCGACTATACGCATCCCGATCTGGCAGCCAACATTTGGACCAATCCCGGCGAGGCCGGCGCGCTGGCCAGCAACGGCATCGATGACGATCTCAACGGCTTCATCGACGACGTTCACGGCTACGACTTCGTGAATAACGACGGCGATCCGCAAGACGACAACGGGCACGGGACGCATATCGCGGGCACGATTGGCGCGGTGGGAAACAACGGCGTGGGCGTCACCGGCGTTGCCTGGCAGGCGTCGCTGATGGCGCTCAAATTCCTGGACGGAAACCTGCGCGGGACAACGTCGGACGCCATCAAAGCGTTCAACTACATGACGATGATGAAGAAGCGGGCGGTTGAGCCGGTCAACATCGCCGTCAGCAACAACAGTTGGGGATTCAGCGGCGGCATCGACGTCGGCTT
>JANNLP010000236.1:0-2428 GCA_031396905.1 Gemmataceae bacterium | reverse complement strand
ATGATGAACATCCACGCCAGCCCGTTCAAGGATCCAATTCAGCGGATTCAACAGGCACGGGCCTTGCTGGACTTCCTTGCCAAGCAAAGCAAGCAGGAAACCACGCCATACGGCATGTTTCTCAAGCAAGAACTCGAACTGCTCAGCAAACAGGCGGATGGTTACCTCTTCCACGAGCATCTGGAAGACAACAACATCCCGATGTATTTTGCTGACTTCGTCAAAATGTTCCTGCCCAAGGGACTGCGTTACCTCGGCGAGGCCGACTTCTGCGTGATGCTGCCGTCGCAGTTCTCGCCGGAAGCCCAGCAGACGCTGCGTAACATAGCGCCGGAGCAGGTTCAACTCGAACAGTACATGGATTTTCTCCGCAACCGCATGTTCCGTCAGTCGTTGCTGGTCCGACCGGAAGTCCGGCCGAACTACACGCTCCAACCGGACGTGATGAAGAAGTTCCGCTGCTCCTCACCGTTGAAGCCGGAAAAGGAAAAGATGGCGGATGTGGACATGACGGCCGGCGTCAATGAATCGTTCAAAGCGGGCGATGGCCGAACGTTGACCTCCAGTGATCCAATCGTTAAAGCCGCATTCGTGCTGCTAGCCGAGGTGTTCCCGAACGCCTTACCGTTCGAGGAATTGTGCAAGAAGGCCCGGCTGAAGCTCAACGACAATGCCGAGATTGCTGATCAACAGATCACCGACGACCAGTTGAACCTCGGCAAGGCCATCCTGTCGGCCTATGCGACCGCCTTCACGGCCGTCGTGGAGTTGCACGTCTGGTCGCCGACGTTTGCCAACGAAGTCACGGAGAAGCCAATGGCCCATCCGTTGGCCCGTCACCTGGCGACGGTCGGCAACCGCGTGACGAACGCCTTCCATCAGAGCGTGACGCTGAGCGACTTTGACCGGCAGCTTTTGCAGTACCTGAACGGTCAAAACGATCAGAAGCAATTGGTCGATGAGATGACCGAGCTCGTCGGCAAGGGCGTCTTGAACATGCAAATCGACGGCAAACCCGTCACCGATAAAATGATGATCCGCAAAGCGATGGGCCCGACCATCGAGCAGCAGTTGCCCAAGCTGGCCAAAGCAGCCTTGCTGACCGCGTAAGTGGATTTTTCGAGTAAACAACGAAACCGCGACGGTAACGACCGGCGCGGTTTTTTCGTTGATTCCTCAATGCAAACTAAACACCCAACGTCTTTTCAGCCTGCTCGATAATCTCCACGACGCGGCAGGGTTTGGGGCCGCCGCCTAGGTTGGCGTCGTCGTCGAGCCATTGGCGGACTTTGTTCTCGGCGGCGACTGCGGTCGAGTGGTTGCGGCCACCAAAGTGCTTGCCAATCTCGCTGTACGAGGCCGCTGTGTGTTTGCGAGAGAGATAAACCGCAATCATGCGCGGATGGCTGACGGACCAGGACCTGGCATGCGATTGCAGTGTGCCCGGTTTGAGCCGCAGGGCATGGCACACGGCCGCATCAATGTCGGCGATGCCGACGATGCGCACGGCGTGTCGGAGCAAATCGCCCAAGGCTTCCTGAGCCATCGACAAGTTGATCGGCTTGCCTTCGACTTTGGCGAAATGTCGCAAATTGCGAATCGCGCCTTCCAGCTCGCGGACGTTGCCACGCAACTTGGCGGCCAAGTCCTGTAATACAGCGTCCGGGATCGGTGGCGTGCCCACCGACTTCGCGCGCAGAATATCCAGCCGCGATTTGGCGTCGGGCGGCTGCAAACCCGACACGGTGCCACCCAACAAGCGATCGACCAACTCCGGAACCAAATTCTCCGCGAGGCGTGGATGGCAATCGGATGTCACCACCACCTGAGCGCCACGGTTGGCCAGACGATCAAATGTGTGCAGGAACTCTTCCTGCGTCGCCTTTTTCTTCGCCAGAAAGTGCATGTTGTCGAGCAGCAATACGTCGCAATCACGGAACTGCCGGCGGAAGCCGCTGAGTTTGCCTCCACGCATCGATTGAATGAAGCGATGCGTGAATTCCTCGGCTGTCACATAGCGCACTACGAGAGTCGGCGACTTCCGCCTTAGTACGGCGTAAATGCCTTCGAGCAGATGCGTTTTGCCGGTGCCGACGGGACCATGCAATACAAGCGGGTTGCCTTCTTCGCCGGGCTTCTCAGCGACACTGAGCGCGGCGGCATAAGCCACGCGGTTGCTGTTACCCGCGACGAAGTCCTTCAAGTCGAACCACCGGCGGTTACCCATCCGCGTGGTGCCGGCCTTCGCCGCGACGCGAGCCGGCGTCTCCGACTCAGGGAACATCGACGGCGTCGGTGACTTGCCCTTACCGCGTTTCTTGAACTTGTGACGGGGTTGCGGAGGCGGAGGCAATTCGACGGTCGGTGCCGTGCGCTTACTTTTAGGCGGCGCGTGTTGCTTGGCCTCTTCCTGGGCTTCACGATGCGA
>JANNLP010000196.1:0-1559 GCA_031396905.1 Gemmataceae bacterium | reverse complement strand
GGTACACCAAATTGCGCGTTTCAACAGACCGGCAGCGCGCTGCGACTCTTCGTGAAACAAAATGCGGCAGGCGCTGACGAATGTTAATTACGATCTAGCTGTCCTCCGCTTGCTCATCGTCGTCGTCTTTCTTCGCAGGTTCTTCACGGTCACGCTTTTCGTCACGTGATTCGTTGGGCCTGCTTTTCTTGCTGGCGGTGCGCAAATCGTCGCGGGCTCTCGCGGTGGATGAACCCGTATCGTGTGTTTGCTGACGGCCGTGGTCGCGATGATCGGACATGACATTGCTCCGGTGTGACTGACTCGACCAAGCAAGTCGCAAATAGCGTGCCATTGAACTTTGGGGTCGGAACATCTGACCGAGGCACGTTCGGCGCTGTATGACGATTCAACAAGGACGATAGCAAAACTCCATCACATAGGTGCGGGCTGCATCGTCAACCGCTTTAGAATCTCACCAAGGAGACCCTCATGGCTGATTCTTTCAAGTATCGCCGGCTCGATAAAGCTGATGCGGCGGTGTTGCTGGTGGACCACCAATCGGGTCTTTGCAACATTGTCGGCGATTTTTCGCCGGACGACTTCAAGAACAACATTTTGGCCCTGGCTGATCTGGCCAAGTACTTCAAGTTGCCGACGATTCTCACCACGAGCTTCGAGAACGGCCCGAATGGTCCGCTGATGCCGGAATTGAAGGAACTGTTTCCTGACGCGCCTTACATCGCCCGTCCCGGCAACATCAACGCCTGGGACAATGACGATTTCGTCAAAGCGGTCAAAGCTACCGGAAAGAAACAGTTGCTCATCGCCGGCGTGGTCACCGAAGTCTGTGTGGCATTCCCGGCGCTGTCGGCGTTGGAGAACGGCTACGAAGTGTTCGTCGTGACGGATGCATCCGGCACATTCAATCTCACAACGCGGCAGGCAGCCTGGTCGCGGATGGAGCACGCGGGTGCCCAGCTCATGAGTTGGTTTGGCGTGGCCTGCGAGCTGCACCGCGATTGGCGCAATGATGTTGAGGGGCTTGGCCGTCTGTTCAGCAATCATCTTCCGGCTTACCGTAACTTGATCACCAGCTACAGCGCCAAGAAATAGCCGCGGCGCATGTGGCCATTTACCGATGGAGGCAACGATGAGCGATGGCCCCAACCCCATGACTTGTCCGCGGTGTGAAACCGATTTGGATTACGTCGGCACGAAGTCATTTCACGAAGGTAGACGGTGGGGAATTCTTGGCGACATCGGCGAGCTATTTGTGAACAAAGAGAAGTTCGACGTCTATGTCTGTAACCGTTGCGGACGAGTCGAGCTGTTCGTCGATGGCATCGGCGAACAATTCCGGCCCCATTGAAAATTGAGCGATGAGCAAGTCAACAGCACGTTTTCCGTTGGCACGCATCCGTTAATATACCATCTTCATCATGACTTTTGCCGTTCAATGCGCTGGGCTGGTCAAGCGTTATCCGGGCAAGCCGCCGGTTGAGGCGGTTCGCGGCATTGATCTGTCCGTGGCGTTGGGTGAGTGCTTCGGCCTGTTGGGGCCGAACGGGGCCGGCAAG
>JANNLP010000169.1:0-5666 GCA_031396905.1 Gemmataceae bacterium | reverse complement strand
TACAAAACCCGCCATCGGGGTTGATGTAGGGTGGGTCGAGTATTCGAGACCCACCGATTGACTTGCCATCGTTGCAGATCACGGCGATTGCGTCTATTCCGACACGTGCCCGGTGTCGTTCCACAGGCGAATCGCCGGCCGCGACAGGTTGTGCTCGTAGCCCAGCGCGCTGAGCGTGGCGGTTGTCAGCACCAAATGCCGCGCGAACTGCGGGTCCTGACCCAACCAGCGCGCGGCCAGCACACGCAGGAAATGGCCGCTCGAAAATACCAGAGCCTCGCCGGCCACTGCACGCAGTCGCGCAATCACACGATCAGCACGCGTCGCGACTTGTGCCAGCGTTTCACCGCCTGGGCAACCATCGCGGAATAAGTCCCAATCCGGGCGAGTCTTGCGAATGTCGGCCGACGTGCGGCCATCATGCTCGCCATAGTTCCATTCCACCAAATCAGCATCGACGACGGCGACATCGCCATAACCGGCCAGTTCACACGTCTTGAATGCGCGTTGTAGCGGGCTTGTGAACACCTGACCAAACGATAATAGCCGTAGCCGCGCGCCGAGTTCACGTGCATTGCGCTCGCCGCGCTCAGTGAGCGGAATGTCGCTGAGGCCGGTGTGTTGGCCGGAGATGGTCCACGCGGTTTCGCCGTGACGGGCCAGGTAGACGATCGGAAGCGAAGGCGTCATCAACTTGGCCTCGCCAATTGCCAATTTATCGAACCAGCCGCACCCAAAAGACATCGGCGATGTTGCCGCCAGCGGTTGCTCCGTTGCAAATATCAACACGCAACCGATGAATCATGCCCGTCCACATCGGATGTTTGCCGACAGGCACGCGCACGACCTGCACGTGCGGGCCGGGGCAAAATGGCAGAAGCACAACGCGTTCCTCGTCGTATGTCTCGCCATCGCGGCACCAGTAAACCGACGTGGTATCTCCCGCGGTTCCACGCAGGCTGATCCATACTTCGGAAATAACGTCGGCATTGACTGGTTGGTCGAGCAACTCCATCCATGCATCCGGACCACGCAACTTGAGGCGCACTCCTGACCCGAGTGGTTCCCATTCCGCATCATCAGAGTGCGGCCGACGCGCATTGGGCACGATATCGGCAACCGGCGTCGGCAGATCATAATTGTAATCGCCACCATACTTGCCGAGGGCAGGCAACAAATATTCATCGACCACTCTCGGCAAGTCTTCGCGACGCCACCGGCCTTGCGACGATGCGACATCCTGGGTTGTGCGATGGCGACCGAGGTTGCGAGTGATGTCCTCGGATGCCGCGTCGAGCTGCAGACCCAGCCAGTCGCCAATGCGCTTGGCCACGGCGTGGTTGTCAGCGACCCAATCCTCGTAACGCAGTACCATCGCATCGCCGCTCGGGCGGTCAGCCCGCTCCGCTTCGGCGAAGCAAGTGAGCTGATGTGCCATGTCCCGGGCGTGGTCGGCGTCGAATTCCGTGTCCAGGATGCTGGCGTCCACTTTGGCCATAGTGTGGGCAAACGATCGCACTGACAGATAGACGTCGCGCGGGTCACGTACCAGATGAATGACTCTCAATGGTGTGACCTGTCGCAATTGTTCGGCCAGCCAGTGCGGCGACTTCTCAGCGTAATAAGTCACGTTGGGAGCCACGTGGCGCAATTGCGAGTCGAACCGCTTCCACATGTCGCTCAACGACACGACGGTTCCTAGCGACACCAGCGTATTGGCGACGGGCCACCATGCCGGCGTGGTGCCGATGTTGTTGTTGACATCGCACATGCGAAAGGCGTCGTGCACCGAACTCGGTTGACAGCGCAATGCGAGGATGGCCTGCTTGGCCAGGTAGGTCAGATAGCGATGTTCAAATGGATAGACACGATCGAATATCACGCGCGCATCGGTGCCCAGCAACGCCATGAAGGCCGTCGTGCCGCTGCGACCAAAACCGCTCAACAGTACCGGGACCACGCACCAACCCTGATTAGAAATGGCGGTGCGGTAGTTGTATTGGCTGGAACGAAGTATGAAAACGAACCATAAAGTCGCAAAAAACGCAAAGGAAGCACAAAGAAGAGGGTCTTCTTCGTGCTTCCTTTGCGCTCTTCGTGTCTTTGTGGTCAATCTTCTGTGTGATCAGCCCATCAGTTCCACAGCGAGAACAGCATGTCGGCTGGGTGCGTGGGGCGGGCGGCTTCGCAGGCTTGCTCGAAGGCCGCTTTGTAGAGTTCGGACATGCCGCTAAGTTGCCCCGGGCTACACGCTGCCGTCACTCCCATCGGACACAGTTGAAAACTGCCCGGCGTGAATGAGGGAGCAGGTGGGGTCGGCAGACGGTAATGTTCCGCCTCCGCCGCTAGCCGATGGCGCGGCATAATTCGTCCTTTCGAGCAGGCGGTCGAACCGCCCGGGGGAAAAACACAGATGCTGTTGCGAAGTATCGTCCAATTGATGCGGCGCAGGCTCGAATCGCGGGATTTCCACGGGTTTTCTTTGCCCGCGAACGTCAGTATTCAGCGATGAGGAAAGCTGGTCAAACTTGCGGGGTTGCGTAACCTTTGCGGATTGTTACGATGGTGAATCCCTGACAGCGCTGTTCAGGTATTACTGGTCGCCGCTTACTTCGTGCGCGGCTCTTTTTGGACACACCGAATGAGGTTACTCATGCGACGCAACGCCGCTTGTTTACTATTGATTGTGTTGCCCGTGTTCGCCCGCGCGGCTGACGATGCCGCAGCGGAGCCGGCACTCGTAGTGCGCCTGAAGTCCATTGACGGACTCATCAGCGATGCGAAATATTTCGCCAACCTCGTGGGGCAGGCCAACTCGGCCGAGCAACTGGAACCGTTGGCCGGCGCCTGGGCCGGCGACAAAGGTCTGGCAGGAACCGGCATCGATCTGAAGCGACCAATATATCTGTATGCGCTGGCGACGTCCGGAGGCGTTGATAGCCCGTTTGCCCTGATGGTTCCCATCAGCGACGAAGCGGCTTTTCTGAAATTACTCGAAAACATGCACATCAAGTTCGAGAAGGACAAAGACGGCGTTTACACCGTCGATCTGCCCAACTCTCCCGCCCCGCTGTTCTTCCGGCTTGCCAACAATTGTCTTTATGTCACAGCGATGGATCGCGGCCATCTCGATCACAAGAAACTCGTCGCGCCGGATAAAATGGCGACCAACAATCCCAACCAACTCCTGGGTGTGACGCTGTCGATGGATCGCATTCCCGACGACGTCAAACAAATGGCGCTCGGCCAGATCGAAATGCGACTGGCCGACATCAAGAATCGCAAGAACGACGGTGAAACTCCCGATCAGGCGCGGAGCCGGCGACAGGGGCTGGATGTGCTCGCCGTCGTTACCAAGACCGTTCTGAGCGAAGGCAAGTCGTTGGACTTTCACTGGAACATTGATCGCGCGAAAGATGACGTGTCCATGTCGTTCACGGCCGAGGCCAAGCCGGGCACCATGATGGCGGCTTCCATTGAGATGTTAGGGAACGGTAAGACACGATTCGCGCCGGCCAGTGACTCGTCCTTGCATGTTGGGCTGAACTTCGCAATTCCCGAGGCGTTGCGCGTGTGGATGCCGTTTCTCGAAATGGGGCTGAAAGATCAGGTAGCGACGCAAAAGGATCCGCAGAAGAAGGCGATGGCAGCAAAAGCCATTGAGGCACTCTGGCCGACGTTGAAGGCTGGCGTGATTGATCTACACTTGGCCGTCGGCAGCCCCAACTCGGGCGGCAACTACAACCTGCTCACTGCGATCGGTGTGCAGGGCGGCGACAAAATTGAATCCACATTGCGTGAACTCATCGGGAAACTGCCTGAAACGGATCGCGCGCAAATCAAAATCGATGCCACGAAGATCGGCGACGTCAGCCTGCATCAACTCAAGATCGACAAGCTGGACCCCGAAGCGAAACGGCTCTTCGGCAACAACGCCAGCGCCTGGGCCGGCATCGGCAAAACAGCCATGATGCTCGGCCTCGGTGGCGACGCCGCCGCCGCATTCGCGGCATTGACGTCCAGTGATGTTCTCAAACCGGCACCGGCGATTGTCATCGAAGGATCGGTGAGCAAGCTCGCATCGTTGGATAAAGACCCGGTTTCGAGCACCATCGCCGCTCAGGTGTTCGGCTCCACACCCGGCACCGATCGCTTCCGCCTGAGCCTCGACGGCGGCCAGCAACTCAAACTCTCCGCCTCCTTCAAAGGCCGCGGCCTGACATTCCTGCAGCAACTCAACGAAAAGAAGAACGGCCAGTAGGCGATTACACGTGCGATTAGAGAATAAAAGAGCCGCGCACGAAGTAAGCGAATTGAAAGAGCCGCGCACGAAGTAAGCGATCAGCTTGAAAACGCGCTTACTTCGTGCGCGGCTCTTTCACGTGTCAGCATTGTTTTGCATGTCGCTCTCCGATTCCATCAAGCCGCCTAACCCAACTTTCCGATCTTACCGATAGCACCGCACTTCACGGGGATCGGTATGGACCTGCGCGTAACTCGCCGAGGAATGTTGCAGTCCGCCGCGGTGGCGTCGGCAGCGCTGGCCCTCGTCCAGCCATCCGTGGCAGCGTTTCCCAGGCTGCGGCGCGTCAAAGCCGAAGGTGCCATCAACGGGCACCTCACCGGCGCGCAAGCCGTTGTAGCCGCACTGAAACAACAAGGCGTCGGCTGCGTGTTCGGCATTCCGGGCGCGCAGGAAAACGAGTTGTGGGATGAGTTCAAGTCCGGCGGCATCCACTATCTCTTGGTCACGCATGAGTTTTCCGCCGCCGCGATGGCCGATGGCTATGCCCGCAGCACCGGCTGTACGGGTGTGATCTCGGTGGTGCCGGGGCCTGGGCTGACCAACTCGTTGAGCGGTCTCGGCGAAGCGCTGTTGGATTCCGTGCCCATCGTGGCAATCGTCGGCGACGTTGGAAGTTGCGCGAAGGGACATGCATTTCAAGTTCATAGCCTCGACCAAGCCGCGTTGTTGAAACCGGTGACCAAAGGTGTTTTCAGCGTGCGAACGGTGGCCGAGATTCCCTGTGCCATTCAAAAGGCATTCGCCCTTGCCCAAAGCGGCGAGCCGGGTCCCGTCGGCGTCACCATCCCGTACAACCTGTTAATCGAAGCGGCCCACTTTCATGTGGGCCCGCCCGAAGCGCCAAGTACGCCGTGGGATGAACCCGCTGCCGAGAAGGCGCTCTGCATGTTGGCCAACGGCAAACTGCGCGTCGGCATCTATGCCGGACAGGGTTGCCAGAACTACAGCGAGCAATTGGTGCAGGTGGCCGAGTTGCTGCAGGCGCCGGTGGCCACGAGCATTTCCGGTAAAGGTGTGATTCCCGAAACGCATCCGCTAGCCGTCGGCTGGGGTTACGGTCCGCAAGGCACGCCGACGGCCGAACACGCGTTCGGCGATGTGGATTGCTTATTGGCCATCGGTGTGCGCTTCAGCGAAGTGACAACGGGATACTATTCCAATCCCCGGCCCAAGCGCATGATTCACGTGGACGCCAACTCGTGCAATCTTGGCCGAGTATTGCCAGCCGACGTGTGCGTCGCTGCCGACGCCGGCATGTTCCTGGATCGCGTACTCAGTTGCGGCGACCGTGTGCGTCGCCCGGCCGACGCGAAGCTGCGAGCACACATTCACAAATGGAAATGCGCCGATCGTGAAGCGG
>JANNLP010000165.1:0-1573 GCA_031396905.1 Gemmataceae bacterium | reverse complement strand
TATATGCAGCCGGTGCCTGCCAATCCAACAGGCACAGCGGCCTTGCCCGGCAGTTTGATCAAACGCTATGCCGAAGATCGCTTCGACAACATCTACAGCTTCAGGCTCCGCCAATCCGGCGCGAGGGGGGATTAATCATGCGACGTACCATACGCACGGGCATGACTTTGGTTGAGCTTCTGGTGGTCATCACGATCATCGGCGTGCTGGGCGGCATTGTCGCGCTGGTCGCTCCACGCTTCCAGGAATCCACCCGCGTCGGCCAGGGCACCAGTCAATTCAAGAACTGGCTGGAAAGCGCCCGCGTTCGCGCTCAACGGGACAAGGCGCCACGCGGCATACGGCTGATCGAAACACTGCCGGCGAGTGTGCCCTTTCAACAAGAGTTTTATTACAAGTTCGCCTACGTCGAACAGCCGGATGATATTACCGGTAATCCCGTGGAAATCGCTCCGCCGATGCTACCACCGACATCAGCTCCATTTACGCCATATTTGATGGCACTCAATCAGTTACGCCGGTTGCTGCAAACCAATGTGGTCGCGCAGTTGACTATCGAAAAAAATGCCGCCGCGGCGGCCGGCAATACGGCTCTCCAAACGACGTTGGCCAATTACCAGGCCAAGATCTCGCCGGCTCTGAATCCCGCCAATAACTTTGGATGGCAGTATCTGTTGTTCCTGAAAGGTCGAAACCTGTCGGGGACAGCCAAAGGCGGCGATGTCGTCGAATTTGGCGGTGCCCGTTACACGCTGGTTATTGATCCGGTGGTTCCACCATCGCAACCGGACAGCAGCATATTGGTTTTGCATCGACCGCGCGACGAGTACCGTGATTTCAAGGCAAGTGGGAACACGTTGATTCGCAACACCATGAACAGCCCGCTGCCGTCGTACCGCATCACACGGTCGCCCCGTCCTATTGCTGGCGAACCGGAACTGACGCTGCCGGCCAACGTGGCGATTGACTTTATCTACCCGACGCCGACAAACCAGGCGACCCGGACCATGCCGGTGCCTCAGGCCGGTGGCACCGGCAGCTTCGACGTCATGTTCAGCCCGTCGGGCGAGTTGACCGGAGGCCTCGGCGCTTACGGCCGCCTCATCTTCTGGCTTCGCGACGTATCATTGAGTGACCCCGGGGCCGGCCAACTGCCACCCGGCGACAACCGCCTGGTCGTGCTGCATTGCCGCACGGGCCAGGTATCAACCCATCCTGTTGACCCCACGCTCGGGACAATGGGAACTCTTACTGATCCCTATTCTTTCGTTCGCGATGGCAAGTCGTCGAACTTGAAAGACGAATAAGGAGACCCACCATGCAACGCCGTGGCACCAGCCTCATGGAAGTCCTGATCGCGATCTTCATCCTCGCGCTGGGACTGGTCTCGCTGCTCACGCTGTTCCCCATCGGCCTCGTGCAGATGGCCAAGTCCGTGCAGGACGAACGCGCCGCCGAACTGGCCGGCAACGCCGCCTCTTACATGCGCATGCTGTGGAAAGATGCGTGCGAAGCAAGCGCCCGTACCACACCCGGCGGCCAGCCGCTCTTCACGGATGTGACCAATGCGAAC
>JANNLP010000063.1:0-15075 GCA_031396905.1 Gemmataceae bacterium | reverse complement strand
TTCGGCATCGATTCCTGCTTCGTCGATGCCACCGACGTCGATGTTTACAAGATTGAAGTGTCCGGCATCGAGGGAACATCTCGAGTGCTGACCGTGTCCATCGGGGCGGAGGTTGATGGGTTGAGGCCGCTGGTCAAACTGCGCAACGCCGCTGGAGTTCTCATACCATGCGACGTCGTTCGCAATTCGGATGGGCTGTATTCGATCCAGGCCAACGTGTCGGTGGGACAAGACGTGTACCTTGTCGCCTCCGCTGATCCGAACGGTGCAGCCGTCGTGGGTGATTATCGTCTCGATGCCAGCTTCAACATCGCCGCGACGCCGTTGTTCGAGTACATCGGCGGAACGCTGACGCAGTCGGCAATGGGAAAAGCCCAGGCATTCACAGTTCGATCCGGAGCCGTGAAACACTTCGTGTTGACCCAGAGTGCCGCAACGCCGACCGATGACTTCGGGGCCAACGTCGTGATCAAAAACAGTAGCGGCACAACCGTGCTGAAGTTTGGCACGACAGCCAACCGATCGGTGTCGGCCGACGTGTTCCTGGCTCCCGGCAGCTACGCCATGTTCGTCGTGGGTAAAGTGCGCACGTCCGGTGCAACGTTACCGGCACTCGATTTCTCAGTGCGAGGTTTCAACCTCAGCGATCCGAGTGGCCCGCGCGGCGGATGTTCGGATACGGTTGACGAAGATGATCTGGAAGGGCCAAATATCGTGTACGGCGACCACGAAGATGACTGGGGCGATATCGATGATTGGGTACCGCTTGGCCCGTGATCAGCGGGGTCCCGAACCCGACTTTCGTCCGAAGTGTCTCTCATCCAGGTACCTGGCCCGTGGTTGACAACCGCACCACGGGCCGGTACCTTATCGTACGCGGGCCTGTAGCTCAGCTGGGAGAGCGCTTGAATGGCATTCAAGAGGTCGTCGGTTCAATCCCGATCAGGTCCACTTTGTTCGTAAGTCGTCAGATTCAGCACTTTTCTGAAGAGCGTGACGTTAATCAGTCCTCGAACAAACCAGGCATGGCGACCGCTTGTCGTCGCGGCCTCGGAAGGTTGCGAATTGCGCTTCGGCGCGGCCTCAGTTCCAATGTTGGCAATGGTTCGAGCTGGCTGGCCACGTGCAACGGCACGCAAACGCCACTCAGAACTTCCCGGGCCGCCGCTTCCACCAACTGTTGGGTGTTGCATTGTTGGCTTCGGTGCAGCGTCACGATGCCGGCCGCCGGCGGGCGCGAGGATCGTTCGAGGATGGCCGCGACAAGTTTGGCTGCTTGACGGTTGGACAGGTGCCCGCGCGGGCCGAGGACTCGCTCTATCAAGTCGCGCGACCGACCGCTGGACCGTTGCATGTGTTCGTCGTGGTTGAATTCAATGGCCAGAATGTCATTGTCGGCCAACGTGTCCACCAATTCATCGTCCCACGTCCCAAGGTCAGCCGCATAACCGATTGACCAATCGGCACCGAATAGGCCACTCTTTCCTTCGCAACGAAATGCAAAAGTCGGGTCGGCGTCGTGTGACACAGCGTGAGGCATCACACGCAAATGCCGTGACATATCCAGCCATTCGTCCGCGGCAAAAGAATGCACCAGGCCGGCGTCGCGCAGACTGGTAAATGGTTCACACAGTTCCAAAGCCGCACAATGATCGGGATGACAATACAACGGCACGGCATGGGTCACAAGCGCCTTGAGCGCTGAGCAGCACCAATGATCGCCATGCGTGTGAGTCAGTACGACGGCATGAATGTTGCGCCACGTCAGACCTCGCAACGCCAGTCGATGGCCGATTTGCCGGGCCGACAATCCGCAGTCGAGCAACAGGCCGAAGCCACCGGCTTCCAGCAGTGTGGCGTTGCCCGAGGAACCACTGGCAAGAACCGTGAACCGGGCGGACATGCGGACTCCTTCGCGCGGCCAATCAGCTTGAGGCACCGATTCGAGAATGATAGCTTAGCAAAATGGCCGACGGCAAAACCATCTTGATCATCGATGACGACCGCGACCTGGCCGAGTCGCTCCGCTCGACTCTACATCGGCAGGGGTATCATACGTTCGTCGGGCAAAACGGTTTTGAGGCCAAGCAACTGATCGCCGAGCACAAGCCCGATCTGGTCGTGCTCGATATGGCCATGCCGAGGCTCGGCGGCTACCCCGTGCTGGATCATTACCACAACCAACCCGACGCCCCGCTGTTTATTGCCATCAATTCCAGCGAGGGCAGCCGCCACCGCGCTTATGCCGAGTTGCTCGGCGCGGTGGACTACATTCGCAAGCCGTTTGCCATTGAGCGGCTGTTAGACGCCGTGCAAAAGGCTTTGACCAGTAGGGCGGAATTGCCAAACGACGAGGGTCACAACCGCTAATTGGCATCGGCTTTTTGCAGACTTGTACAATTCAGGACACAAGTGCACTTGCATTGTTGTGCCGACTCGCTGAAATGGTGAAGTTGCACCACGCGGATCCCGTCATGTCGACCTCAGATTTCGATACGACCAACCTCAAGCTACTGGTGGAACGCATTCAACAGGGCGAATGTGCCGCCCGAAATGAACTCATGGTCCGGATGCAAGACCGATTGGAGCGACTCGCTCATCGCATGTTGAGGGATTATCCCAGCGTTGGCCGGTGGGTCGAAACTGACGACGTTATGCAGAACGCATCATTGCGACTGCTGAGCGCACTAAGCACGGCTGAATTCAATAGCACCTCATCGCTGTTCGCCCTGGCGGCAAAGACTATCCGCTGCGAACTGATCGACATGGCCCGGCACTTTCATCGTTTGAATGCCAAGTACAAAAGCGGCGTCATCAATCCGAATCAGCCGGTGGATGCGCCCGACCACTCTGAGCCGGCCACATCCGATTCCGATGGCGACGACTTGCTGCGCTGGGAGCAATTCCATCTGGAAGTCGCTGAACTCGAAGATAAAGACCGCGAGGTCTTCGGCCTGATCTACTACCACGGTTTGACTCGGCAACAAGTCGCCGATGTGTTTCAGTGCAACGAACGTACGGTCCGCGGCTGCTGGCGTCGTGCCTGTCTCACCCTCAAAGGGCGCTTGCACGGCCAATGGGCCGATCCGGAATAGAGACAAGTTTTCGACATTGATAAGTCACTCTTGCTCCCAATCACGTCCAACGTATCATCCCAATTGCTTGATTCACATTTTCGGCGATGAGAGGACGGCGCGGCGTGCGTACGAAGATCCCCAATCAAAAGGAAAAGATGCTGACTGCGGCAGTCCAATTGTTCGGCGGTCAAAACTATCACGAAGTCCGGATGGAAGACGTTGCCGCGGCTGCCGATGTCGGCAAAGGTACTCTCTATCGTTACTTCCACGACAAAGACGACCTGTACTTCGCGCTGTTGGCTCGGTCGGCGCGACAGATGCAGGAACGACTCGCCCAAGCCATCGCGCTGAATGGGACCATTCGGCAAAAACTCGTGGCCTTCATCGCCTCCGGGTTTGAGTTCTTCGACAGCCAGCCACAGTTGGCCTCCCTGATTCAACGGGCCGAATTATTGCACGGAGCGGATTCGCCGTGGCATACCACCCGTGCCACCATATATATGACGACCCTGGAACTGTTCCGGCAGGCGGCGGCGGCGGAAGAGTTCATCATTCGCGAGCCGGAATTGGCCGTCCACCTGCTGTGGGGCGGCACGCGGAGCATCCTTTTGTTCAGCCCGCAGCCGCGACCCGAAGGGCTGGCCGAGGCGATTGTGGCCAATTTTCTGGGCGGTGCTGCGGACAAGCCAGCCGGCCCAGTGGCCTCAGCGCCAGATTTCCCGGCATAGTCGTCGCATACTCCCGTAGAAATATGCCATGATAAAGCGTTAGCCGCTCGGAGAGGCCGAGCATGGCTGCGCGCACCGAACCCCCTGATGTTACAACCGTCGATCCTTCAACGGCCGATCGATGCCGCGGCGCTACCGCTGAACGGCCTGCCCGCTTGTCGCAATGGCACCCTGGCGTCCGGTGGCCACGATCTATTGCAATGTCTCGACAATTCATTTGCCCAACATGCCAGCGCCATCGCCATTGAAGCGGGCGTGACCAAACTGACATACCGGGAGCTTGCGGAGCGATCCAACCAGTTGGCGCATTGGTTGCAGGCTCATCATGTCGGGCCGGACGTACCGGTCGGCGTGCGCATGCCCAAGTCACCCGAAGCGCTGATTGCGATACTGGCCATTCTTCGAGCCGGTGGTTGCTATGTGCCGCTGGACCCGGGTTATCCGGCCGAACGCCTTGTCATGATGATCGAGGACGCCAAGCCCTGCCAGGTGCTGGACGGCACCGCACTGGCGGACCGATCTTCATTTCCAATTGATGCGCCGCACATCCAGACCAGCGACGACAATCTCGGCTACATCCTGTTTACCTCCGGCTCCACGGGCCGACCCAAAGGCGTGGCCATGCGCCGCGGACCGCTACGCAATCTCATCGACTGGCAATGTCGAGAATCTGTCATGGGTGTCGGCGATGCCACTTTGCAATTCGCATCCCTGAACTTTGACGTGTCGTTCCAGGAGATCTTCTCGACATGGGCAACGGGCGGAACGTTGGTGCTGCCCAGCGAAGCCGAACGCCGCGACCCGACGGCATTGCTGCGATTGATTGAAGCGCACAACATTCGGCGGTTATTCGTGCCGTTCGTGATGCTGCAGCATCTTTGTGAAGCCGCAACCACGGCGCCGGCCTGTTTGCGCGAGATCATCACGGCCGGCGAACAGTTGCAAATCACACCGGCCGTGCGGCGATTCTTTACGGCGCTCCCCGACTGCACGTTGCACAACCATTATGGGCCGACGGAGGCTCATGTCGTCACAAGTTACACACTCAACGACAAGCCGGAAACATGGTCCACTTTGCCGGCAATTGGGACGCCAATTGATAACGCCCTAATTTATGTCGTGGATGACGCCGGCAAGCGTGTCGCCGCTGGAGAGTCAGGTGAAATCTGGATCGGCGGCGACGTACTGGCTCGCGGTTACCTCGGTCGGCCGGAGCTAACGACCGAACGGTTTCGTCCGGACCCGTTCCGAATCGGTGGCCGTGTTTATCGCACGGGCGATCTTGGTCGAGTCAACGACCACGGCGACCTGGAGTTCCTTGGCCGGCTGGATCAACAAGTCAAGATTCGTGGCTTCCGCGTCGAACCGGGTGAAATCGAGACGGTCTTGTGCGGACATGCGACGGTGGCGGCCGCGGCGGTCGTCGCACGGGAAGATGCACCCGGAGACAAACGACTCATCGCTTACGTTGTCGCCAAGCCGGACCAGCGCATCGCAACGGAAGATCTGCGCAATCACGTCGGCGAGCGTTTGCCGGAGTTCATGGTACCGGCATTGTTCGTGACCATGGCGGCACTACCACTGACACCCAGCGGCAAGGTGGATCGTAAAGCACTGCCCGCGCCATCGCGCGAGCGGCCGCTTCTGCCCAATTCATTTGTCGCGCCACGTTCCAACACGGAACAGCACGTCGCCATCATTTGGTGCGATGTGCTGCAGCTCGATCAAGTCGGCATCTATGATCCGTTCTTCGACCTCGGCGGCAATTCTCTAGCGCTCGCCCGGGTGCATGTGCGCCTTCAACGCGAGTTACCGTTGGCTGCGCTCTTTCAGTACCCAACTATTGCGGCGTTGGCAGCCGCTCTCGACGGCGAACCGCAACAGGCAGCGACAAGTACGATTGCCAGGATTGCAGTTGATGAACCCATTGCCATCATCGGCATGGCCGGTCGCTTCCCGGGTGCCGACGATGTTGATGCATTCTGGTTGAACTTGTGCGCCGGCGTCGAGTCAATTTCTCGCTTCAGCGATAACGAGTTGCGGGCATCAGGCATACCCGAGCATTTGCTCGTTGATCCGGAATATGCCAAAGCACGCGGCGTGCTCAACAACGCCGACCATTTCGACGCCGGCTTCTTCGGCTATCAACGGCGCGAAGCGGAACTGACCGACCCGCAACAGCGTGTGTTTCTCGAAACGGCATGGTCCGCGCTGGAACATGCCGGTTGGCCGCCTGAGCGCATTCGCGGTCGTGCCGGTGTCTTCGCCGGCGCGAGCATGAACACGTACCTGTTGCACAACGTGTTGGCTCGGAGCGAAGCATCCGCCACGTTCCTGCGTGAGTTCCAGTCCGGCGGGTACAACATTCTCGTCGGCAACGATAAGGACTATCTGGCGACGCGCGTTGCTTTCAAGTTGAACCTGCGTGGCCCGGCAGTCAGTGTGCAGACTGCTTGTTCGACGTCGCTGGTCGCCGTGTGCGAAGCGGTGGAAAGTTTGCGCTCCGGTCAATGCGATGTCGCTTTAGCCGGCGGAGTGTCGGTCACGTTCCCGCAAAAACGCGGCTCGCTTTATCAGGAAGGTGCGATCACTTCGCCCGACGGCCATTGCCGGCCATTCGACGCTGATGCTCGTGGCACAGTGTTCGGTGAAGGCGTCGGCATCGTTGTGTTGAAACGGTTGAGCGAAGCCCAAGCCGACGGCGACACGGTATATGCCGTTATTCGCGGCGTAGGTTTATCGAATGACGGTTCAGAGAAAGTCAGTTACCTCGCTCCCAATATCGCTGGACAGGCGGAAGCCGTCACACGAGCCTGGCGGCAAGCCGGTTTCGACCCAGCCACCGTCGGCTACATCGAAGCGCACGGCACCGGCACTCCGATGGGCGATCCCATCGAAGTCGCGGCTTTGGCTCAGGTGTTTCATGGCGCGTCAGATTCGTGCCGGCTCGGTTCCGTGAAAGCCAATGTCGGCCACATGGAAGCCGCCGCCGGTGTTACGGGGTTGATCAAGTCGGTGATGGCACTGCATCATCAGCGCGTGCCACCGACGCTGCACTTCCGTTCGCCGAACCCCGCGTTGACTCTGGAGCGCACGCCGTTCCGCGTCAATGCAGCAACTGAAATATGGACGAGTGAC
This sequence comes from Gemmataceae bacterium, assembly GCA_031396905.1. Lineage (GTDB taxonomy): Bacteria > Planctomycetota > Planctomycetia > Gemmatales > Gemmataceae > JAIBBI01. The sequence continues at coordinate 8,132 of JANNLP010000063.1, read as the reverse complement.
CAACCACGGCGCGCCGGTGTGACATCTCTCGGCGTCGGCGGCACCAATGCCCACGTCGCGCTCGAAGAAGCGCCGACCGGAGTTAGAACTGGCCCCGCGTGGCCACAACAGTTACTGGTGATTTCCGCACGCAGTCCGCAAGCGCTTGCCGCCGCCTCGACTCGCCTGGCCGACCATCTCACTTCGACTCCGGACATCGATTTGGCGGATGTGGCCTACACGCTGCAAGTCGGTCGGCGTTCATTCGACCATCGTCGCTTCGTTGTCGCCGATTCCGTTCCCACAGCGGTGACAGCGTTACGTGAAGAGTGTGAAAATCGCCGCGCGAATTCGACTCCATCGGTAATATTTCTATTTCCAGGTCAGGGTTCGCAATCCCTGAACATGGCCGCCGGCTTGTACGCGGCCGAACCGACGTTCAAAGCGCAGCTTGATCTCTGTGCAGAGATGTTGCGACCGCATTTGGGATTCGACTTACGTGAAGTGCTGTTTCCAAAAGCCAACGAAGATGCGGCGCGGGAGCGATTGAACCAAACCGCGATCACGCAGCCGGCACTGTTTGCAATCGAGTATTCGTTAGCGCAGACGTGGATCGGCTGGGGCATCCGGCCCACCGCATTATTCGGCCATTCCATCGGTGAATACGTCGCCGCGTGCGTGGCTGGCGTCATGTCATTGGAGGACGCGCTGGCATTGGTGGCACAACGCGGCGCCTTGATTCAAGCTTGCCCGCCCGGGGTAATGCTGGCCGTCCGCGCAGCCGAAACTGATGTGCGTGCGACTCTCCCTGCCGAGCTCGACATCGCGGCGATCAATGGACCAACGCAAACAGTGGTGTCCGGCTCAGCCGATGCCATTACCGCTTACGAAACGCAACTCACAGCGAAGTCGATTCAATCCAAGCGGCTGGTCACGTCTCACGCATTCCACTCCGCATTGCTCGAACCCGCTGCCCAAAAGTTCCGCGAAGTCGTGAGCAAGGTCGCCTTGCAACCGCCAAAGACGCCATTCGTATCCTGCGTGACTGGCCAGTTCATCACAACCGAGCAAGCGACCAGCGCCGACTATTGGGCCATGCAACTGCGGCAGGGTGTCCGCTGCGCCGACGGCTTGCGAACGTTGGTCGGCGACAATACGGCCGCTCTGCTGGAGGTCGGCCCCGGCAGCACGCTCGTTAACCTGGCCCGGCAACTGTTGCCGCGCGAGCGCATTGCCGACGCCATTGCAAGTCTGCCAAACGATGCCGACGATGTGTCCAGTGTGTTAACGGCCTTCGGAAAATTGTGGCAAGCCGGTGTCGCAATCGACTGGCATCGCTTTCACGCCCTCAGCCCACGCCGTCGCATTGGTTTACCGACATATCCCTTCGAACGCCAACGCTACTGGATCGAGCCGCCGGTACGTTCGGCTGATGCTGTCGCAGCAATAACTACCGAAACAGTTGCCGAAGTTGTCGTTGAAATGGCGGCCGTTGCGGCACCCATTTCCGGTTTACTACCGCAGGTGCAACAACTCTTCGCCGAGTTAGCCGGGTCCGACGCGGCCGCCATCGAGCCGCGTGCCAGCTTCTTCGAGTTGGGTTTCGATTCGCTGTTCCTCACGCAGGCCGTGCAAGCGGTTCAGGCCAAGTTCGGCGTGCGCGTGAGCTTCCGGCAATTGTTGGAGACCTTCGACACCCCAGGCAAGTTGGCCGAGCATCTCGAAAGAGCGCGGCCAGCGCCGTTACCCGCCGCGACAATCGCGCCGGTTTCACCGGCCCCCACGAAGCCCGAAGCCCCGAGCATCCTCGGCACCTTCACGCCGGCACCGCGCACAATGGATGTGGACTGGTCGCCACGGCAACTGCATTTCGTCGCGGATTTCATTGCCCGCTACAACCGCAAAACAGGTAAGTCCAAGCAGCACACCCAGGATCATCGCCAGGTTCATGCCGACCCGCGCACGGTATCCGGATTCACGCCGATGTGGAAGGAGATAGTCTATCCGCTCGTGGTGGACCGATCGGCTGGTGCGCGACTGTGGGATATCGACAATAATGAATACATCGACTTGTTGAATGGTTTCGGGCCGGACTTCCTGGGCCATTCGCCGCCGTTCGTCGTTGCCGCGCTGGAGAAACAACTGCGTGCCGGTTACGAAGTCGGCCCTGTGTCGCCGTGGGCCGGTGAACTGGCAAAACTGGTCTGTGAAATGACCGGGCTGGACCGCGCAACCTTCGTCTGCACGGGGTCCGAAGCCGTGCAGGCCGCGCTGCGTGCGGCTCGCACCGTCAGTGGTCGCGATCAGGTCGTCACCTTTGCCCGCGATTACCACGGTAATTTCGATGAAGTGCTGCTGCGCGGCGCCCACGATGGTTCACGCCCCGCCATGCCCAGCGCTCCCGGCGTGCCGCGAGCCGCCACCGGGAACATGATCGTGTTGGAATACGGCACCGACGAATCGCTCGAGGTGATTCGCCGGCTCGCGCCCAACCTCGCCGCCGTGTTGGTCGAGCCGATCCAAAGTCGCCGGCCCGAATGGCAGCCGCGCGAGTTTCTGCGCGAGTTGCGCAAAATCACGGAGCAATCGCAAACCTGCCTGATCTTCGACGAAGTCATCAACGGATTCCGCCTGCACGCCGGCGGTGCCCAGGCCATGTTCGGCATTCGTGCCGACCTGGCGACCTATGGCAAAGTCGTCGGCGGCGGCATGCCCATCGGCGTGGTCGCGGGCCAGGCCCACTGGATGTCGTGCTTCGACGGCGGCTATTGGAGCTTCGGCGACGACTCGATTCCCGAGTTCGGCCGATCGTTCTTCGCCGGCACGTTTGTCCGTCATCCGATGGCGCTGAGCGCCGGCGTGGCCACGTTGCAACATATCAAGGAACAAGGCCCAGCGCTGCAAGAGCGACTCAATGCCACAAGCGACCGGTTCGTCGCCGAGTTGAACGCCATCGCCAAGTCGAGCGATGTGCCACTGCAAATCGTCAACTGCGGCTCACTGATGTTCTTCCGGGTGTTAAGTGGTAGCAAAGAAGCGAGCCTGCTGTTTTACATGCTGCGCGAGCGCGGCGTGTACATCCTCGAAGGCTTCCCCAGCTACCTCAGCACGGTTCATACGGACGCCGATCTTGCGGCCGTTGTCACAGCGTTCCGTGATTCCGTCGCGGAATTGCGCTCGCATGGTTTCTTCGGCGCGACGCCGGATGTCATCGTGCCGAGCAACGATTTGGTGCCGTTGACAGAGGCTCAGCGTGAACTTTGGCTCGCCGCCCAGTGTGGCGATGATGCTTCACGCGCCTTCAACGAAACCTGCACGTTGCGCATCCGTGGCACGTTTGACCCGGCCGCGTTTCGCCGTGCAGTGAAGCTGTTGGTCGAACGCCATGATGCGCTGCGTGCCACTTTCGATTCCTCCGGTGCCGGCCAGCGCTTTCGGGACTTCGTTGCCATTGACGTGCCACTGCATGATTTCTCGACGCTTTCGCAACAAGATCGTGACGAGCGATTGCGGGCATCGCAAGATGCCGAGGATCACGTCGTCTTCGACCTGGCCAAAGGACCTTTGCTGCGCGTTCAAATTGCCCGGCTCGCCGATGATGACCACGCCGTCCTGCTCACGGCTCACCACATCGTTTGCGACGGCTGGTCGTACGACATTTTGTTGCATGATCTGGGCAAGCTCTACACCTCCGCCGACAGTAATGCAGCGTCTTCATTTGCGGAATACGCGCAAAAACAATCGGGCCGATCCAGCCCGGACCTGACATGGTGGCGCGACAAGTTCGCGCCGTTGCCGCAGCCGGTGGATCTGCCGACATACCGAGTTCGGCCGGCACATCGCACCTTCCGCGGTACGCGATTCACGCTACCACTTGGCGCGCAACGGTCGCAAGCTATCAAGCAAGCCGCCGCCCGACTGGGCTGCACGCCATACGCTACGTTGTTGGCCGGATTTCATGCTTTGCTGCATCGCCTCACCGGGCAAACCGACTTGGTCGTCGGTATTCCGACTGCCGGCCAAACGCTTTTGGATGCAAGTGATTTGGTCGGCCACTGCGTTCATTTCCTGCCCTTGCGACAAACGGTTGCACCTACGACGTCGTTCGCCGATTTCGCCGGCACCGTCAAAGCCACGTTGTTCGATGCCTTCGACCATCGAGACTTCACGTACGTCAGTCTGTTGCGGGCGATGCCGAACCTGGAAGCGGGTCGGCCGCTGATTGCCGTCGGCTTCAATCTCGACCCGGCATTGGGCGATCTCGGGTTTGTCGGCCTTCAGGTATTAGTGGAGAAAAACCCAAAGCACTTCGTGAACCTGGAACTGCACTGGAATCTTGTCGATGCCGGGGATGAGTACATCCTCGAAGCCGAGTTCAACACCGACCTGTTCGACGCCGCCACGATCCAGCGTTGGGCGGAGCACTACTTGCAGTTGCTCCACGATGCCGCCGCCCAACCGCACACATCGGTTAGTGATCTGCGCCTGATGGCCGACGCCGAGCGGCGGCGCATTCTCGTCGATTGGAACGACACGACCCGCGCTGTGCCATCACTGGCTGTGCATCAACTGTTCGAGCAACAAGCTAATTCACGGCCCGATGCGACCGCGCTGCTATTTGCCGATGGCTCGATGAGTTACGCCGAGTTGAACCGCCGGGCCAATCGTTTGGCTCGGGCTTTGGCGGATCGTGGTGCCGGCGTCGATGCTCCCGTGGCCGTGTTGTTGCCGCGCGGCCCCGAACTGGTTACCGCTCTGTTAGCCGTTCTCAAAGCCGGTGCGGCCTACCTGCCATTGGACACATCCCATCCGCCAGCCCGCAACGCACGTCTGGTGGCCGACGCCCGCGCACCCATCGTCATCACGTTAACCTCGATGCCAGAGGCCGCCGCACTCGGCGTACCAATTGTCGCCATCGATGGTGACTTGCCTGACGATGACGCCAATTTGCCGTGCAAGTCAACCCACGACCATCTGTCCGCAATCATGTACACATCCGGCTCCACCGGCACGCCAAAAGGCGTGATGGTGACACATGCTGGCATCGTCCGCCTGTTGTTCGCGGCCAACTATTGCAACTTCGGCCCCGATCACACGCAAGCCCTGCTCGCGCCAATTGCTTTCGACGCTGCCACCTTCGAGATATGGGGCGCACTCTTGCACGGCGGCCGACTCGCCATTTATCCGGACGATGTGCCCGATGTCGCCGACCTCGGCAAGTTCCTGACAAGGCACAACGTCGACACGCTGTGGCTCACCGCGGGCCTGTTCAATGCGATTGTTGACCGAGATGTCAGCATTCTGCGAAACGTCAAACAGTTGTTGACCGGCGGCGAAGCGATGTCGTTGGCTCACGCCCGGCGAGCGCTGGCCGCTCTGCCCGAGACGACCATCATCAACGGCTACGGACCCACCGAGACGACAACATTTGCAGCGACTTATCAGTTGCCGCGTGAGTTGCCCGGTGATTGCACCAGCGTTCCCATCGGTCGGCCTATCAGCAACACGATGCTCGCCGTCCTGGATACTCATGGCCGCCCCGTGCCCGTCGGCGTACCCGGCGAGTTGCACATCGGTGGCCCCGGCGTCGCCCGCGGCTACCTGCACCGGCCGGAACTTACCACGCAGGCGTTCGTACCATCACCGATATCTGAACTTCCCGGAACACTCTATCGCACCGGCGACCGCGTCCGTTGGCGGCCTGATGGCTTGCTCGACTACCTCGGCCGTGCGGATCAGCAAATCAAGATTCGCGGCCATCGTATCGAACCCGGCGAAACCGAGTTTGTCCTCGCCGCTCACCCGGCGGTAGCACAATGTGCCGTCGTAGTTTGCGGCAGTGGCAGCGATGCGAGTCTTGTCGGCTATGTCGTCCCGCGCGGCGGCATCCGCCATGACCCGGCCATGTTGCGCGAACATTTGGCCAAGCAACTGCCGCCTTACATGGTCCCCACGGCCATCGTGTTTCTCGATGTGCTGCCGCTCAATGCCAATGGCAAACTGGATCGAGCGGCCTTGCCCAGCCCCACGCCCGATGAGCACAGCACGCATCACCACGAACGCATCGCCCCGCGCACCGATGCCGAGCATGACTTGCGCAAAGTCTGGGCCGACGTGCTCGGCCAACCCGACCTCGGCATAACCGATGACTTTTTCGACCTCGGCGGCCATTCGCTCAAGGCCATCGAGTTAATCTCCGCCGTGCGCGATCGCCTCGGCCATTCTATACCGCTCGGCACCTTATATGGAGCGCCAACGGTTGAGCGTCTCGCCGCCGTCATCCAAAATCGCCTGGAAGCCGGCTCGGATCGTTCGCTGGTTCCGCTGCAGGAAGCAGGTCATCGCCCACCGCTCTTCATGATCGCCGGCGTCGGCGGCCACGTTTTCGCCTTTCACAAGTTCGCCCGCTTGCTCGGCAAAGATCAACCCTGCTACGGCGTCAAGGCCATCGGCGTCGATGGCACTCGCGCCCCGTCCGAACGCATCGAAGATATCGCCAGGGAATACGTTCGCGAAATGATTGACGTGTGCCCGACTGGCCCAATTGCGTTGTCGGGTTACTCCATCGGCGCTATCATCGCCTTTGAGGTGGCACTGCAACTTCGCACATTGGGACGTGATGTGCCGCTGCTCATCGCGTTCGACGCAGCCGCGCCGGGTTACCTGAATTACTCGATCCCGAAGCGGATCAAGCTCCATTTGCAGAATCTGTTCCTTCGCGGCGGCGGCTGGTCCTATATCCGTCAGCGCTTCGCCAACTTGCGCGAGAAACTCAATTGGGCGACCGGCCACGGCCATCGCAACGCACCGACCGTACCCGGCCTGACTATGTATGCCCAGGACTCGATCACTCAGGTCTGGGTCGCCCTGCACAAGGCATACAAGGAATACAAACCCGCCCGACAGTTTGACGGCGCGACTGTGGTGCTTCGGGCCGACATCGTTGATGATTGGGACAAGTTCGTCAGTGCCGACCCGCAACTCGGCTGGGCCAAATGGACCACGGGCCCCGTCCACGCCCATACGCTGCCGATTCGCCACCTCGACATGTTCCACGAGCCAGCCATCTTCGACGTCGCAAGAATCGTCGGATCCGCGATGGCCCGGCTAACCACGGGCAGCTAACGTTTCTACCGGCTCGATTTTGCACAAGACACATTTTTCGTTGACTTTCCGGGTGAAACTTTGAAGGAAGCCGACGGCGAACCGGATTTGCTGCCCGGTATCATTTCTAGGCATCGCGTTTTCGTTTTGCGAGTGCGATAGGTCTCTTACTGACAAGCATGCCATCCATGAAGGATCGGTTGGCAAGCCGGTTTGGTGCAGATTTTGTTGGAGCGGAGGTTTTGCTGTTGCTCGCTTCCGTTCAACATTGTCTGAGTCCAAGTCGAAGGTGGTTTCGCTCCCTCGACAGTACTTCGAGCTCGCACCGACGTGATCCGCCGTTGCAAGTAACAGCGATGCTGGACCAGCACGCGATGTTCCCGCTGCCGCGGCGTGGGTCGGTAGGCCTGCGGAATCATGTCCAGCGCTAAAAACTCCGACAACACCTGGGCGTCGATCTTATCGCTCTTGCGCGTGCTCTCGGCAATGATCCGCAGCTTCTGCGGATGAGCCAGGATGATGCGCTCGCCCAACGGCTCCAGCAGCCGCACCAGCCATTCGTAGCTGGCCGTCGCCGCGACCACCGCCTGAAACGGAACCAGCGTCTTGAAGTAGTCCACGATTACCGGTGTCGGCAAACACGTCAGCCGTTTGTGATCGCCCTTCTTACGCTCTTGGTCCACGACGTGAATCGTGATAGTCTTCTTGTGGAGGTCGATGCCGACGTAATTCATTGTGGCTCTCCTTGTGTGGAAGCAGTTGCGGCGATTCACCCTTCGGTTTACCACGTCCCAAGGACTCTCACCTGTCGGCGTCGGCCTCCTTCATGGTTTCACCCATGACCATCCTCATCTCAGTTGTCAAAGAACACTCTCGCTGGCGATCAATCGCCAGCCCCGACCCGCGGCGCCCGATCCCCGGCACCCGATTCCCGAAACCCGACTCTAGCTCCCTCGCCCCCGATATCCGCCCGCGCGCACTCCCACGCGCTGGAAAGGGGATGCCGCGGGCACTTGGGGTAATGGTCATGCTCGCTACGACCGTAGCGG
>JANNLP010000356.1:0-7449 GCA_031396905.1 Gemmataceae bacterium | reverse complement strand
CCATTTTCTTCTCTGCCTGACCGATCAGTTTGACGATGTCGGGGTGATCCACGTGATTCAGTGCGTCGCCGTATTGCTGCACGGCGATAATGTGTTTTCGCGCGGTGGCCATGTCCTTTTTGTCGGCGGCGTCGTTACCGGCTTTTAGGACGGCTTTGCCTAATTCACGCAGATCGGAAAGTTGCGGCATGAACTGCTTAACCTTTGCCTCTTGCTCGGCGGTCGCAAGCGCGGCGAACTGCTTTTCAGTTAACGCAAGCGGCGAATCCGATGAAATCAACGGGCGCTTGGTCCAGTCGGCTTCGATGAATTGTTTGATTGCCGTGGCGTGATCACCCTGCTGCCACGCCGTCAGGATTGGTTGCAGAATGCCAATCGCGTCGACTTTTGCTTTGCCTTTGCAACCGGTTGCAGCCAACGTCAGAAGGGCGAATGCCGCCATCAATTTGAATGTGCGTTGCATGATGTCCTGTTTACTCGTCATGTCAAAGGTCACGTAAGTGGGCTGCCACAAATTGTGCGATCGCCGCCTTTCGGTGACAATTCGTGGGGCGGTGTCACGTAAACGGCGTGCGGTGTGAAGTCGCCCTATCGGGTATCACACGTGAATCGCCTTACCAAAGTACGCGGCCCGCGCGGCTTCGCCCAGCGCTTCGGATAGCGTCGGGTGGGCGTGGACGATTCTGGCGATGTCTTCGGCGGAGCCCACGAATTCGATGGTGGTGACGGCTTCGGCGATCATGTCGCTGGCGCGGGGGCCGAAGATGTGGACGCCGAGCAGGCGATCGGTTTGTGCGTCGGCGAGGACTTTGACCATGCCTTCGGTTTCGTCGAGGCTTTTGGCGCGGGCGCTGGCCATGAATGGGAACTTGCCGATGCGGTACTCGCGGCCCTCGGCTTTGAGTTGCTCTTCGGTCTTGCCGACGGATGCAACTTCCGGCCACATGTAGATCACGCTGGGAATGGCGTCGTAATTAACGTGAGCATGTTGACCGCACAGCATCTCGGCAAAGGCCACGCCTTCTTCGGATGCTTTGTGCGCGAGCATCGGGCCTTCGATGAGATCGCCGACGGCGTAGATGCCGGCCACGTTGGTCTGGAACTTGTCGTTGACGAGGACCTTGCCTTTGTCCATCTTTACGCCGAGTTCTTCGAGACCTAATCCTTCGGTGACAGGCCGGCGGCCGACGCACACAAGCACTTTGTCGCCGGTGAATGTCTTGGGGCCGTCCTTGGTCTCAGTTTTCACGGTAATCTGGCCGCCTTTGACGTCGGCTCCGACCACTTTCGTTTCCAAATGGAACGACAGGCCCTGCTTCTCCAGCGACTTCTTTACGAGGTTGGCGATTTCCGTATCCGTGAGCGGCAGAATGCGCGGCAGGAACTCCAGCACCGTGACTTCGCTGCCGAGGCGTGCCCAGACGGAGCCGAGCTCTAAACCGATGTAACCGGCTCCAACCACGATGAGATTCTTGGGCACCGGATTGAAGTCGAGCGCTTCGGTGGATGAGACGATGTTCTTGCCATCGAACGGCAGCGACGGCAGCGGCATCGGCTCGCTACCGGTGGCGAGAAGAATGGCGGCGGCTTCCAGGTCAACGGCTTTACCATCGTTGAGCTTGACGGCGACTTTGCCGGGTGCCGTGACCTTGGCGGTGCCGGCGTAACCGGTGACGCCGTTCTTCTTGAACAAGCCGCTGATGCCGCCGGTGAGTTGCGAAACGACTTTGTTTTTGCGATCCAGCATGGCCGGTAGATCAAGTTCGACTTTGGCAATCTTGATGCCGTGGCGGCTATAGCTGTTCTTGGCCTGATGGTACAGTTCGCTGGAATCGAGCAGCGCCTTGGAGGGAATGCAGCCGACATTGAGGCAGGTGCCGCCGAGTGGGCCGCGCTTGTCGATGCAAGCGACTTTCTTGCCGAGTTGAGCCGCGCGAATGGCGGCGACATAACCACCGGGTCCGCCACCGATCACCACCAGGTCAAACCGATCCGCCATTGTTGACGATTCCTTCTACGCGTAGTTGAGCGATGGTAATATCTTACGAGCGTGTCGGTATGGCGTCGCGTTGTTCAGCTCTCCGCTGCGGAGTACCTGCGCGTCGCGGCTAACCGTCGAGATTACAATGGTTGAGCGCTCCGCTGCGGAGTACCTTCGCGTCGCGGCTAACCGTCGAGGTTATGATGTCAAACTCACCTGACGCTTTACAAACTCGTCTTAATGCCCTTGATGTGAATGATGAACATCGCGTCGTTCACATTGTTGATCTGGTGTTGGATGAAGCCATCCAGCGCGGGGCGAGCGATGTGCATTTTGAGCCGACGGCCACGGCGCTGGAGCTGCGGTGTCGCGTGGATGGCGTGATGCGATTGGCGGGGGTTCTGCCGCGCGAATTGGGTCACAACGTGATCGCGCGATTGAAGGTGATGGCGGAGTTGCTGACATATCGCACCGATGTGCCGCAGGAGGGCGGGATTCGCAGTCAGTCGACGGAGCCGGCCCCGGATATGCGTGTCAGCACGTTCCCGACAGTGCATGGCGAAAAGGCGGTTGTCCGGGTCTTTCAAATTCACAGCCCGAAGATGGAATTGGAGCAACTAGGATTTCCCGATGACATCTTGAAGCAGTTGTCGGCGCTGTTGCAGGAACGAGGTGGCGCGGTGTATCTCACGGGGCCGAGCGGCAGCGGGAAGACCACCACGATCTATGCGTGCTTACGGCGACTGGTGCGCGATGGGTTGGGCCGGCATGTCGTGACCATTGAAGACCCCGTGGAGCAATTGGTTGAAGGAGCGACGCAATCGCAGGTGCGGCCGGGCATGGAGTTTGATTTCGCGCGCGGGTTGCGCAGTATCTTGCGGCAGGATCCCGATGTGATTATGGTCGGCGAAATCCGCGATCCGGAGACGGCGGCCGTCGCCACCGAGGCGGCGCTGACGGGTCACCTCGTGTTCAGCACACTGCACGCCGGCTCGGCGGCCGGCGTGATTGGACGATTGATTGAGATGGGTGTGCAGCCATACTTACTGACGAGTGGATTGAAAGGAATTCTGAACCAACGGCTGCTGCGGCGACTATGCGATGGTTGTCGCGATAGGAACGAAACGGCGATGCGCGGTCCGGGGTGCGAGCTTTGCCACGGCAGTGGGTATCGCGGGCGCTTCCTGATCGCCGAGTTGTTGATGCCGGATGCGGCGCTTCGTCGAGCCATTCTTGCCAAAGCCGACACTGACGAATTGGAACAGACGGCAACGACGTCGGGACTGCATACGATCCGCGCGGCCGCACTGGCAGCGGTGGCAGCGGGTCACACGACGGCCGATGAAGTGGACCGCGTGCTGGGGCCGAAACCCGTATAACGTAGCGGTGAGGCCGATGCCGCATGAATGCCGATGAATTGGTTGCATTGAACGAGCAGATCGCGGCGATGGCCAGGGCGGGATTGCCGCTCGATGAGGGCTTGTCGTCGTTGGCCCGTGAAATGGGCCGTGGCCGGTTGAAAACCGTAACGGCCGCACTCGGGCAGGATCTGCAGCGGGGACGGTCGTTGCCCGAAGCACTGGAATTGCGGCGCGATCAACTGCCGCCGTATTATTCAAGTTTGGCGACGGCTGGCATTCGCACAGGTCGGTTGCCGGATGTGTTGTGCACGTTGACGGATTATGCCCGCACGATCGCGGCCACGCGGTCGATGATCGTCGAAGCGCTTGCGTATCCGACGATGATCTTTTGTTTTGGCATGCTTGTGTTCGGGTTTCTGGCCTTCGTCGTGATCCCGCAATTCGAGACGATCTATCTCGATTTCAAGCTTTCGATTCCACCGCTGACGAAGTTTGCGTTGTTCGTGGGCCGACATCCGGTGCAGTACGTCGTGATGCCCGTGGCGATCCTGATCGCCGTATTTGTCATCGTGCGTTTTCTGTTGCGGCGGACGCATGCGGGTATCCGCATTTGGACGCGGCTGGTGTACTCGACGCCCTTGCTGGGATCGCTGATTCAATCGGCGCGGCTGGCGGCATTCGTTGATTTGTTGGGTGTGCTGGTGAAATACAACGTGCCGTTGCCGGAGGCATTTCAACTTGCCGGCGATGCCTGTAGCGACCCGTTAATCGCCGACCAATCGCAGGACATGCGAATGCGGCTGGAAAACGGGGTCTCGCTTGGCGATGCGCTGGCGGGCGGAAAGCTGCTGCCCGAGTGGGTGGCGTGGATGGCCAAGTCCGGTGAACGCCGCGGTGAACTTGCCGAAACACTTCAGCAGATCGCCGGCGTTTACCGCCGCCATGTCGAAGCGCGGGCCAATGTGCTGCGGAACATGCTGCCATCCATGCTGATGATCTTGGTTGCCGGGTGCCTGACGATGTTGTTCGTGGTCAGTTTGTTGCTACCTCTCATCGCGATGATTGAAGGCCTTTCGAAATAACGGAGAACGATGCGCAGCGACAAGCGTTGGTTCGTGTTGCTGGGCGCGGGCAGTGGCCTGTTGTTCGCCGTCGCGCTGTTGGGCTTTTTGTTTTACCTGGGCAGCTATGAATTCGCGGTGCCGGCGATCTTGTTTCTGGTGCTGTTGTACGGTTGGGTGTTTCACATCTTCGTGCGCTATCGGCAAGCGCGGCAGGATGAATTGCTGCACGTCATCGTCGCATCCGTGGACGCCAAGTTGCCGCTGGTCGGCGCGCTGCGGGCGTATCTTCATGACCGGCCGCACGATGCCTTGTACCATTTTTTGGTTGGCCTTATTCTGCACGTAATTGTCGCACCCTACTTTTGGCTGGCTCACGAGTTGTACAAATTCGACCATCGTGTCGGTGAGCTGATCGATGAGTTGGCGTGTGGCGAGCCGTTGTCGCAAGCGCTAAAAGCCGTCCCAGCTGTGTCCAGCCGGGAGACGCGTGTCGCCGCCGCCATCGGTGAAATGTCGGGCAACCTGGCCGAGTGCCTGCGCCGTTCAGCTCGTGAACGCATGACGGCGGCTTGGCTGGAGTTGATCCCGCGCTTCGTATACCCGTTCGTGCTGTTGTTCTTTATCTTCGGGCTTGTCGCTTTCTTCATGGTCACTTTGTTCCCAAAATTCCAGGCGATCTTCAGGGATTTCAAAATGCCACTGCCAAGGCAGACGCTTCTGCTGATCTCATGGTGGGATGGCACATTGCAAAACGTCGCCTGGGTCGGTGTGGGCGTGGTGGTGCTAATACTCGTTATTACCGGGCTGGTTTGGAGTCCAACTTTGCGTTGGTACTTTCCCGGCATCGGCCGACTGTACAGTTGGGAATTACGAAGCCTGGTGCTGCGATCGCTCGGTATGTTGTTGGAAATGGGACACCCGGCGCCACGAGCGCTGGAGCTACTGCAGGAAGCTGGCGATTGGCCCACTCCATTGCTAAGGCGTTTAGACAATGCGAGACGATCCATCGAAGCCGGGCAGCCGCTGGCGGCGGCACTGCGGTCGGCCCGACTCTTGTCTGCCAGCATGGTGCCGTTGGTGCAATCGGCGGAGCGGTCGCGCAACTTGCCATGGACACTCAGCGAACTGGGTGAACTGCTTTCCGGCCGCGCCTATCGCGTCGCCCGCCGGTTATCGATGTTTGTCGCGCCGCTGCTGGTCGTCGCCATTGGCGTGGTCGTGGGGCTGGTGGTGATTGGCATTTTCGTGCCGCTGGTCAATCTCATTGAGGGACTGACATGAAACGGCATCGACTTGGCTTCACCGTGATTGAAGTCGTGGTGGGCATCGGCGTGCTCCTCGTCGGTGCGACGATTGTCGCACAATTAGCGACATGGTCTCTGACTCAACGTGCGCTGGCCGACACCCGGCTGGAAGCAATGGAGTGGGCTACCAATGTGCTGGAAGATGCACGAGCCAAAGCATGGTCTGAATTGACGGAAGAATGGGCCGCCGGTCAAAAGCTGCCAGTCGAGTTGGCCGAGCGAATGCACCAACCGATGGCGAGGGTTCGCGTGGAGTCGGAGCCGGGGCGGCCACGGATCAAGCGAGTCACCGTGTCAGTCCGCTGGTTTTTTGCCGAGGGTGCGAAAGCGCCTCCGGTGGATTTGATGACTTTGTTCGCCGACCGTGCCGCGGAGGCCAAGCCATGATCGCACGGCCGGCACGACGTGGCATGTCATTGATTGAGTTACTCGTGGTGATGGCCGCGTTGGCGATTGCGCTGAACCTGGGCGCGGTCCTGATCATCGCGGCGATGCGTGTCGATCACATGTCGACCGAGACGGTGCAGCGCATGAGCCGGCACATCCAGTTGGCCGAGTTGTTCCGCGACGATGTCGCCATGGCTGTGGCCGCTCCGGATCAGGTCGGCGAATGGAAACGAAACTCGACTTGTGTGATTCTGCAACAAAGTGCCGACCGTTCCGTGGTCTACCGTTTTGATCGCGGTATGATCGAACAGATTACCATCGCGCCGGACGGCGAAAAGCGCCGACCGATACCGCTGGGGCCTGCGGAAGCCGAAGTTGAGTTTGATCGCAGGGACGGCGTCATCATTCTCCGCATTGCCGAGCGACACAAGAACATGCCCGGAATGCGCCGCGAAATCCTGGCCGCCCTCGGAGGCGACCTGAAATGATGCACCGACGCAATGGTCAACGACGCGGCCTCACCGTCATTTACGCGCTCGTGATCCTGGCCGCATTGAGCGCGCTGATGGCACTGGCGGTGCAAAACGTGGCCTCTACGCGGCGGGTCTTGCGAAGCCGCGCCGACCAACTGCAATCGCATTGGCTCGCGCGTGCCGGCCTGGAGATCGCGCTGGAGAAAATGCAGAACGATCCTAATTACATCGGTGAGGTCGTTGAATTGCTGCCGGATTCACGAGTGGAAATCAAAGTGGACAAAGATGCCGGTGGGGCCACGAGGTTCACGTGCGAAGCCAAATACACGGGCCTTGGCACAACGGCATCAACGACAGTGGTAACAAAGACTGTTGCGAAATAACTGTCAATTTGCAGACGGAAAAACAATGAGACCGGCAGACGCGGAGCCCCGGACTGGCGGTCGGCAGTCCGTGGTCTCCTTGTCTCCCAGTCTGATTCGCCGAAGAATCAGCGATTAGTAATCGTACCCGGTCGGGCCGTTGACCTGGACGCGCGGGAAGCCGGCGTTCGGGCCGATTTGGCCCATGTATGGGCCGGCGGTCATTGGGCCGTGGGCACCGTAGCCGTAGCCTGTTGGGGCGGGCGTTTGCCAGTAGGCGTTTTGCGGCCAGTAGAGGAACCATGGTGCAGCGCGGGTGGCGTGTCGTTTGCGGAAGCCGAATTGGTCGTTGCCCGGCCCCCAAGCTGACGCCAATGACGGCAGCAGCACAGAGGCAAGGGCAGCCAGTAAAACCAGTTTGCGCATGGGACAATCCTTGCAAGGTGGACAGCGCCGACCCTCTCCGGTCTGGCGCGGAATCGTTCCGATAAAATCCTGCGCGACGGGAAGTACGCCG
>JANNLP010000013.1:0-7471 GCA_031396905.1 Gemmataceae bacterium | reverse complement strand
CCCTGATAACCCGTCACGCCGAGTTTCAGCAAATTGTCTTGCTCGATGTACGGCAGTATCAGCGACATCCACGACCGGCGACTTGCATTGTCGGGGTTCAACCATGGATTGGCCTTGTCGTACGCCTGTGGAAACGCCTGTTGCGTATCGTGAAACATGTGGGTCGCCAGCCCGATTTGCTTCAGATTGTTCTGGCACTTGATCCGCTGGGCCGCCTCGCGCACTTTCTGCACGGCCGGCAACAATAGCCCGATCAGGATCGCAATAATGGCGATGACAACGAGCAGCTCAATTAATGTGAATGCAATGCGCTTGGACACGGCAGATTCCTTGTAGGCAGTCTACCATGAACACCCCACGCGGGAAAGACGGCGGTTAGCCGCGACGCGGAGCCTGCGGAGCGGAGCGCGCGATCTCGACCGGCGGAATCGGCCGCGACTCCGTGCGGGATATGCGCCCCATCTTGCGATTAGCGATGATCAGGCAGATGAAGTAGAAGTACGCGGCGGTAGCGAGATAGACGCCAATGCTGATGACGCCGCCCAGGATGACTCCCTGGGTGCGCCAAGAATGTTGTAGTGCCTCGATGAGCATTCCGGTCGCAACGATTGGACTGAAGAACTGCAGTTCCACCAGGTCCCCGCGAGTCGCACCGACTAGTCGCAAGAAAAAGATCCATCCCAGACTCAAGGCAACGTAGAACGCCGTCGCCAAACTCACGGCCCGGCCAAAGTTCTTCATTTGCAAAGCCAGGAATAGTCCAAGACTCGTCAGCATGGCGGCACAAGCGAGCGGTTGGAAAAACACCAGCACCAATATGAATAGTGCCTCATTGCCGTCGTCCCGGCTTCTGCCATAAGAACCGAACTGACTGCCGTTCTCCCACCACGTCGCAATGCCGACCAGAACAATCAGCAGCACAATTGAAATCGTGGCGGCGCGAACGACCCGCCATTTAGCTGCAAATAGCGCCAAGAACAGAACCAGACACGTCGGCATCACGACCCAAACAACCGGTTGGAAAAATACCAATGCCAAGTCACCCAGGGGATCGGCTGCTTGACGACCGTAGCGAATCAATCTGCTAAAGCGACTTCCGCGCTGCCACCATTCACCCAAAGCAACCAGCCACGGCAAAAGCAACAACCACGGTGCCACCGCGAAGGCGGCTCGCCATTTGGCCCAGAGTATGGCCGGCGTGGTGTACGGTGTCGTAGCCAAAATGTCGAGGCTGCCGCGCGACCGTTCGTCGGCCAATGAACTCACGGCTCGAATGATGACAAGTAATAAACCAATGCCTACCATCGCCACACATGCGGTTGCAGGCAAATCATCGAAGCCCGGGAACAGTGGTGGGAGAAATATCGCCGCTGCCGTGGCGGTGAGGGCAACTAGGAGGATGAGCAAACGCGCCATCCGCGCCATCAGCGATGGCCGATTGCGGAAGCGCTCGTACCAGCGCAGCGGGTCGCGATCCAGTAATTTCGGTGCCCTTTTTCGATGAAAGGACTTTGCCCCGCGCAATCGCATCGGCCGATTCGCCTGCCTGAGGACCACTTGCCGCAATTGCACGATGGCCAGAAGCGTGACGATTGTCGCCAAGCCCAAGGTCCACGTGAGATAAAGCACGTAGTCGGAAATTCCGACGCCGAGTTTTGGATCGAGTGGTGCCAGCAATAGTGTCACGGGATTGGTGGCCCACAACCAGCGTGCGAATGGGCCATACGCCGGCACGAAAGTCATCATTCCCGAAACCGGCTTGAGAATTAGCCAGGTGAATATCACGAAGAACGCGAGTAATAATGCTTCATGCGTGCGGCCAACATACAGCGACATCAGCAACGCGATGGCTGAGCCGAGTACACCCGCGCCCACCAACACAACGAAGCCGCCGCCGATGAGTTCGGCATTGATGCCACCGAGGAACGAGGTGATGAACAGCACCGGCAAAGACACGATCACTAGCGCCAGGACCGGCAGCAAACGGCCAAGGAGTTTGCCAATGACAAACTCGAAGGCCGTCATATCGCTGGCTAGCAGCAGCGTGAGATTGCCACGGGTCTTATCGAGGCAGATCGCGCCGGCCGCACCAGCTGGTGCGGCAAACAAAACGAGCGCCAGTTGCACGCTCAACACTGCCACCGCGAAGTTGGTTCCCGCCTCGGCATACTCACGCAGCTTCAAATGGCCGCCGATTAACAACACACCGGATTGATAACTCAGACACACCAGTCCCAACGTCAGACCCAGCGCCAACACCAGCCCGGCCCGCGCGACATAGGTCTGCCACCGGCGTGCGACCGCGATTAACTCGACAATCGCCACCGGGGCAAAATGTGCGCGCCATGGCATGAATCAAGAACTCGAACGCCGGGCTGGCAATGAGATGCGCGCTATTCTACGTTGGCTGCAATTTGAGACTGCGCTATTGGATCGAATTGTCGTAAAGGGGCAGGATGCTACTTCACCGCAGTCGCGATGCGATCCAGGAACGCGGCATTCGATGGCGACTTGGCCAACTGTTTGACCAGCATTTCCATGGCTTCGACTGGGCTCATCTGAATGAGCGTCCGGCGGAGCATGTGGACCTTGGTCAGCACGTCCGGCGGCATCAGGCGCTCTTCTTTTCGGGTGCCGGATTGCGGGATGTCGATGGCCGGGAAGATGCGGCGGTCGGCCAGCTTGCGGTCCAGCACCAGCTCCATGTTGCCGGTGCCTTTGAACTCCTGAAAGATCACGTCGTCCATCTTGCTGCCGGTCTCAATCAGGGCGGTGCCCATGACTGTCAGCGAGCCGCCTTCTTCGAAGCAGCGGGCCGCGCCGAAGAGTCGTTTGGGAATGTCGAGTGCTTTGGAATCCAAACCGCCGGACATCGTCCGGCCAGTGTTCGCCGCTTTGTTGTAGGCACGGGCAACCCGCGTGAGGCTATCGAGCAGCACGAAAACTTCTTTGCCCTGCTCCGCCAAGCGCTTGGCACGATTCACCGCCAACTCGGCCATGCGCAAGTGGCTGCCGGTGTCGTGATCGTTGCACGAAGCGATGACTTCGCCTTTGACGCTGCGGCGAATTTCGGTGACTTCTTCGGGCCGCTCGTCGATGAGCAACACGATCAGGTGCATTTCCGGATGGTTCTTGGCGACGGCTGCCGCGATGTGTTGCAACAATACGGTCTTGCCAGTGCGCGGCGGCGCGACGATCAGACCACGCTGACCTTTGCCGATTGGCGTGAGCAAGTCCATGACCCGCGTGGTGAGCGGCTCGGCACCGGTCTCCAGGCGAATGGTCGATGACGGATCGATGGCCGTGAGTTCTTCAAAGATGCGGCGTTTGAACGTGTCGGCCGGCTGGCCTTCGATCATGTCCACCTGCATCAGGCGCGGGCCGCTGTCGGGCCGAATCGCTTCCGCCTGGCCGACGATGGTCATGCCTTCGGCAAGCTTGTGTTTATCAATGATGTGCGGCGCCACGTAGGAGTCGTTCGGCCCGGTGGCATAGTGCCGCGATGGATCGCGCAGGAAGCCATAGCCCTTGGGGTAGATTTCAAGCACTCCCTCGGCCGGCACGAGCTTCATTGGCTCGGCGGGTCGCTGTGATTTTTGCTGCTGGTGAGGTTGTTGCTGATGATTTGATTGTTGGTTCTGAGCCTGCTGGCGCTGCTGATCAGCCGGCGGGGGCTGGTCATATTGCGGCTGCTGCCCCTGACCGGAGTTTTTTTGACGGTACAGCGCGGCGACGCCGCCTGTATTCGGGCCTGCGCGGTGTGGTTTCCGCGCAGAGGTTCGACGTTGGTACATAAACTGGGTGTGTGCCGGCGCGAGCCGGGTCCAAACGATTGAAACGAGGATTAGATCCGGCTTACAACGGCCGGGAGGTCAACTGTTGACCGTAACTCTCGTGAGATAGCAAAACCTTCCGTCAGGCGATTCTCGAAAGAACGACAATAGCCATTCGCCAGGGCGCTTTACATACGGACGAATTGGAAGGATGCCTAATTCAACGGATGTACTCTCTTGTAAGGGATTATTCGCGGCAAGTCAAGGGGGGTTTGCGAACGGCGGGCGGGAAATAGTGCGGTTTCTGCACTTGCAAACGCATCGCCTTCGATAAATCCAATAAACACCAATGCCGAATGGTTCAGCCGCGACGACCCCTTCAATCGTCTGCGGAGTTCGCTCGTCGGCATCGGTTGGCGGCCCTTTTGCTCTCCTAACCAATCACCGTCACAAGGCCGATGCCAGCCACGGCGACGACGGCACCAGCCCCGCGGAGGGCGGTGGCCCCGCGTTGTGATTGAATTGCGTATCGGCCGATTATAACGCCGGCAATGTGGAGGCAGCACGTGGCGGCAACAAATCCCAAGGCGTAAACAACTGGCGCAGCCATCGTTGGCATTTCGGTGCCGTGGGCGTGGCCATGAATCGCACCGATGATGCCGGCAACCAATGCGAGAACTGCAACTTTCCGGCGTTGGTCCAATGCAATTGCGAGGCCGACGACGACAAGCGACGCGGCGATACCGAATTCCACGAACTGCATGCGATAACCCGACATGCCCGCAATACCGCCGCCGATCATCGAAGCGACGAACGCCCCGGGCAAGGCCCAAAGAGCCGCGCCGCCGATGCGAGCGCTCAAAAGGCCGATGCCGAACATGGCCAGCAAGTGATCCCAGCCGGAGAGGGGATGCGCAAGTCCCGCGCCAAAGCTACCGCCGACCATCCGCGAATCCGGATGCGCGAACGCCATCGGAGCGGTTACAAAGAAAGCGCTAATCGCTAAGCCGATGATGCGAGTCAGCCTCATGGCAGTTTCTCCAGTTTGAAGCGCAATTGTCGATTTTCGTCTAATCAAGATGGAATTGTTTTACCACTATGGCACGACCGGCACAACGATGGCAACATGGAAATCTTCGCCCATCATTCCGGCTGTGCGTCGATCGCCTTCATCCCCGGCAGCATAGCCCGGACCCACGGCGGCATGCACCTTGCAAAAGATGAGCCGCTGGTCTCGCCAATATAGACGTGATCGCTGGGCTGCAGGCGGACATCGTTGGAGTCGGTCTTCTCCAGCGCGGCGGCGAGGTCCACGGTGAAGACTTCGGGCCGCTGGCCGCTGGCGACATGAGGCCGCACAACATGCACGGCGTGGAACGCGGCTCCGGGAGCCAGTCCGCCGGTGCGTCGCAACATCTCCGTAAGGTTCTCCGGACCGACATACGGCACGACACGCTGCACGCCATCACCGGGACCAAACACCAAGACTGTCTTGCTCGCATACTCGGCTACGGCGACTTGCACCGAGTTCGACGCAAGCTGGCGATGATGCGCGATCTCGACAGCAACATCACCCGGTGCGGCACCGTCCACGCGCATGCGACCCACGCCGGGGATCATCACGCAACCATCCGGTTCTACCGTGACATCGAACGGTGGCGTATTTGCCACGCGAACCGTCAACCGATCCGGGCAGCCGATGACGTATTCACGGCTGACCGCTCCCATGCGCTGGGGTTTGGGTTGTTGCAGCGCGGCCTGCACCTTGGCCGGACAGGTTGCGCAGCCGCTTACGCCGCCCAGGGCTATCACGAACAACACGCCGATTTGCGCGGAGTATGCCATCACCGGCGGGGAATACTCGCTCGTGGAACAGTTGGCAATGCGAAAACGAACATGAACCGCAAACAGTTCGATCGTGCGGTCGCCGAGGTGGTGGAGTCGCTGCCGCCGGCGTTTGCGCCGTACCTCCATAACCTGGTCATTGATGTCGAGGACGCACCGAGTGAGCGTTTAATGCGCGACATGGACTTCAGCGCCGAAGAGATTGCCGACGGCGAATCGCTGTACGGCCTGTTCGTGCCATCGGTCTACGATAGTGGCGACGGCCTCGGCGGCGTCGATGAAACCGACTTGCCGCCGCACCGGATCATCATCTATCAACGGCCACTGGAAGAGGATTTCCCGGATCGCCGTGAGCTGCTCACGGAGATTCGCAAAACGGTGATCCACGAGCTAGCCCATCACTTCGGCTGGACCGACCGCGATTTGGAGAAGTTTGATGACGACCCGAATCCGTTTCGTGATGCAGGGGATTGATCGATGCGTGTGCTGCTGTTGATTGGGGCGGTACTGGCCGTTGCTGCCGACCCGTGGGTGACCAATCGTGGCGGAGAAGGCCCGGGTCGTGGCAAAAAAATTGTCCTGATCAGCGGCGATGAAGAGTATCGTTCCGAGGAAACACTTACGCAGTTGGGCCGAATATTGGCCAAACATCACGGCTTCGACTGCACCGTGCATTACGCCATCGACCCGAAGGATGGGACCATCAATCCCAACGTCAACAACAATATTCCCGGTCTCGCAACACTCGCCAACGCCGACTTGATGGTGATCTTTACCCGTTATCGCGATCTGCCCGTCGATCAGATGAAGCACATCGTCGATTACGTGCAAGCCGGCAAACCCGTCATTGGTCTGCGCACTGCCACGCATGCCTTCAACACGAAGTCCACGCCTTACGCCAAGTGGAGTTCCGATAGTAAGGATTGGCCCGGCGGCTTTGGTCAACAAATCCTGGGCGAAACCTGGGTCGCACATCATGGCGACCACGGCAAGGAGGGCACCCGCGGCATCATTGTGAAGGAGCATGCGAAACACCCGATACTTCGCGGCATCAAACCGGGCGAAGTCTTCGGCACTTCCGACGTCTATCGCACCAATCTGCCCTTACCGCAGGATTGCACGCCGCTATTGCTGGGTGAAGTCACCGCGAGTTTGGACGCCGCCAGCCCGGCGGTGGTTGGCAGTAAGAACAACCCGATGATGCCGGTGGCGTGGACCAAGACCAACAAAACGTCGCGAGTGTTCACGACTACCCTTGGCGCATCGCAAGACTTCGCCAGCACCGGCGTCCGGCGATTACTCGTCAACGCGTGCTACTGGGCCGTCGGCATGGAAGAACGCATTCCCGCGACATCGAATGTCAACATCGTCGGCGAGTTCAAACCCAATCCCTTTCGCACGGACGGGTTCCGGAAGGGCGTCAGACCGAGTGATCTCA
Organism: Gemmataceae bacterium; assembly: GCA_031396905.1. Taxonomy (GTDB): domain Bacteria; phylum Planctomycetota; class Planctomycetia; order Gemmatales; family Gemmataceae; genus JAIBBI01. Next base: position 415 of record JANNLP010000013.1, on the reverse strand, counting down.
TCATTGAGTAGGCGAGCTAGGGAGCGTAAGCGCCTTCGCCAATCACCAGCCCGGCCGCCGTCCTTGCAAATTCAGTTGTCAAAGAACACTCTCGCTGACGATCATTCACCAGCCCCGACTGACGATGCCCGATGCCCGGCACCCGATCCCCGATACCCGACTCTGAACTCCTTCGCCCCCATAGCCGCCCGCGCGCACTCCCACGCGCTGGAAAGGGGATGCCTGCGGGCACTTGGGGATAATGGTCATGCTCGCTACGACCGCAGCGGCTAACCTGGTTGCCACACTCGAGGTGGGCGCGTGTGGCGCTTAGTTTGTGACGCAGAACAAGGCGCTCGAGCTATGCAATCAGTTCGGCGACAAGGTGAACGCGTTCTTTGCCGTCTGCGAGCCCGACACGATGGGCGTGCTAGCC
>JANNLP010000809.1:0-2083 GCA_031396905.1 Gemmataceae bacterium | reverse complement strand
GCCTCGGAGCAGCCGGTATATTCGAGCAAGCGTCAATCCTCGGCCTGTATGACCCCGACCGTGCCAAGGTCATCAAACACAACGGCAACGTGATCGGCTGGGATGATGCACTGTTAGGGATTGAAAAGGACTTAACCGGTGTTATTGCCAAGAAAGGCGAGGGCTTCGCACTTCTGACGGGGCAAATCAACTCGCCGACGTTGGCCGCGCAGATTCAAGAGTTGTTGAAGGTGTTGCCAGAGGCCAAATGGTACACCCATGAGCCTGGTGTCAGCAGCACACACCAAGAAGCGTCAAAGCGCATATTCGGCCAACCATACGATTTCATCTACGACATCGAGAAGGCCGACATAATCGTCGCGCTAGACAGCGACTTTCTCGCCAGCGGACCTAATCATTTGCGTTACGCGCGGCAGTTCGCTAGGCGGCGCAAACCCGAAGGACGGATGAATCGGCTATATGCCATTGAGTCGATGCCGACGCCAACAGGGTTTGCGGCGGATTGGCGGTTGGCGATGCGGGTAAGTGAGATTTCAGTATTCGTCCGTTTGCTAGCCGCACGACTCGGCGTTTTGCCAAATGTTGAAATGCAATCCGATGAACGTGTGGATGCCATCGCTGCCGACCTGACGAAACACGAGGGTCGTTCGTTGTTGATTGCGGGTCCGTATTTATCGAATGACATTCACGAGATAACTCATGCAATTAACAACAAGCTCAACAATGTTGGCAAGATGGTCTTGGCAGTATCGCCGGTTGATGCGCGAGCGGATTTGGCATTGAGAGATTTGGGTGAGGCAATTGATCGGAATCAAGTGGATACACTGGTCATCTTATCGGTCAATGCTGCCTATGACGCGCCCGGCCATTTGCATTTTCCGTCCAAGTTAGCGACTGTGAAAACGCGCATCTGTCTGTCATCGCATGAAGATGAGACGTCGACGTTATGTCAGTGGCAATTGGCCGAGACTCATTATCTGGAAGGCTGGAGCGATGCTCGCGCGGCGGACGGCACCGCCAGCATCATTCAGCCATTGATTTCGCCGCTCTATGATGGAAAGTCATCGCACTATGTTGTTCAAGCATTGATCGGCATGGCTGCGAAGGGAATAACTTCGACGAGCGACCGTGAAATTGTTCGAGGCTATTGGCGACATTGGCATGGTGAGAACGGATCGTCCAAATCATTTGAAGAGTTTTGGCGATTGTCTGTTCATGATGGTGTTGTCGAAGGATCACGCGCGATGCCGCAAGCGGTGAAGACGGCTAACGGCTTGACACCGCGTGCGATGACAATGCGCTCGGATGAAATCGAATTGATTCTACGTCCGGATGCCACCATTGGTGACGGGCGTTTTGCTAACAATGCCTGGCTGCAGGAATTGCCGAAACCGCTGACAAAGCTTGTCTGGGAAAATGCCATAATCATGAGTCCAGCGATGGCGAAAGAAATTGGCATCACGCCTCACGAGGGGCCGCATGGCGGTAGTCATGGTGAACTAATCACGGAATTGGTGGAACTGCATTACAGGCATCCATCGAGTGTAATAAAACGAGAAAGGGACGGGTTTGTTAGCGAGCTCAGTAGCTCAACGCTTGAAGGTTTCAAAGGCCCAGTGTACGTCTTGCCCGGCCACCCGGATCGCGCAGTGACGCTGACGTTTGGCTACGGAAGAACCAGGGCAGGTCGCGGCGGAAATGATATTGGCACCAACGCATATGTATTGCAGTCGAATGAAGCCCGGTGGGGCGGTCCCGGACTGACCATCAAGCGCACAGGAATCCCCTACACCCTGGCCTGTACGCAATCGCAGCATGACATGATGCACCGCGATCTGGTGCGCATGTCAACAGTCGCGCAATTCGTCAAAGACCCGAAGTGCGCGCCGAAACAGGATCATGCGGCGGCCCACGGACGCAATCCTCCCGTCGAGGGCTTTCACACGCACGAACTTTACACGAATCCGCAGACACAAGCGCCATACCAATGGGGCATGACCGTCGATCTCGGGGCATGTCATGGTTGCAATGCCTGCGTGATTGCCTGCCAGGCGGAGAACAACATTCCCGTCGTGGGCAAGGA
>JANNLP010000787.1:0-4297 GCA_031396905.1 Gemmataceae bacterium | reverse complement strand
GGCAGCACGGTGCGCTCGCGCAACTTTGCCGGTAGTCGTGCCAACACCTCGCGGCGAGCGTCGCGGCTCATCAGCAACTGTACGATCTCCGGGTACGCCAGGAATGAAGCGCCGTTCGGGTGGTCCGTGGTCAGGGCAATGCGCCACGGGTCGCACATCAACAGAAACCACTCCAGGCCGATGGCCCATTGGATGGCGTTGACCATGCTGGCTTCACGATAACTGATCGGCACGATGCCGCAGCCGGCCTCGCATTCGGTATCGAAGTCGATCCAGCGCCGGCCGGTGGCGCGATGGAGAAAATACCCCACCGCGCCATCGCCTGTCATCGCCGTGGTTTCGCCAAACAGTATCTGACCGACATCGACGGTAATGTTCGTGTGCGCGTTGACATACTCGACCAAATCGGTGGTGCGCGACGAGAAACCATCCGTGTCGCCGTAGCTGTGGAATTGAATGTGCGTGAAGTGCCCGCGTCGGCCTTCAATGGCTTTCATGCTGGCCAGTGTCGTGGTCCAGTTGCCGGGCCGGCCCAACTCGGCGCAATGGACGTGAATAGAGTGCGGCAGTTTCAACTCATCGACGGCCGTCGCATACGCGTCGAGAACCTGCCTCGGTGAAATACCGTAAGGCACGACGGCATCATCAAGCCCGCAGCGGTTGATCCCGCGTTTGTACGCTTCGACACCACCAGGATTCACCAGCTTCACACCGTAGCCATGCGTGGCGTGCAACATCCAGGCAATGAATTCTCGCAGCCGTTCGGAATCACCGGCGGCGATTTGCTCCAGCGCATACAAGTGATCGCCCAGCGACAACAACATTCCGGCGTCGACCACCGGCGTATCGGCAAACTCCAGGTGAGCGTGCCGGGCACCAAGCGGCGGCACCGCAGCGTCGATGGCCGTCGTGTAACCAAGCCCGGCGTATAACGCACCGGTCGCGAACGTACTCGGCACGCTGCCGGCTGTTCCGGAGCGTTGATTGGGCGTTCGCCAAATGGGATCGGCGTCGCGGCGATCATCGGGTCGCAGTTTGCGGGCGGCATTCACCTTCGGCCCGGCAATGTGCGTGTGCATGTCCACGCCGCCGGGCATCACGACGAGGCCCGACGCGTCAATAGTTTGATATGGTACCGCATCTGCCGGTTTGGCAACGACTTGGCCTTCGCGAATCCAGATGTCGCGGACCACGCCATTGACGTCGTTGGCCGGGTCGTACACGGTACCGTTAGCAATGCGCAGGAGCATTGGGCAATTGTCTGTAAAAGATGTGTGAGTTGCAACCGTCGCCACCTTGACACGCGGCATCGGACGTGTAATCTGCGCCATAACGGAACCATCCCATCCTGCACTGATCGCCTCGGCCCGACGATTTCCCAACGATGACGACCACACCGCCACGGCTGATTCTCGTGGATGCGCACAGCCTGATTTTTCAGGTGTATCACGCGATTCGCCAGCCCATGTCCACGCCCGATGGCCGGCCAACCAACGCCGTTTACGGCTTCACGCGCGATATCTTCACTATCCGCGATGAAATGAAGCCAGACTATCTTGTGTTCGCATTCGACCGAGCCGGGCCGACGTTTCGTTCAAAAATCAGCGCTGACTACAAGGCGCACCGCCCGCCGGTGCCTGACGATTTGGTGATGCAGTTTCCGATGATTGAGCGCGTGGTGCAAGCGTTCAACCTGCCCGTGATCGCGCTGGATGATTATGAGGCCGACGACGTTATGGCGACGTTGGCGAAAGCGGGTGCCGAGCGCGGCTACGATGTCACGCTCTGCACCAGCGACAAGGACTGCCGCCAACTGCTCGGCGACCGCGTCCGCATGTACAACCTGCGCAAGCAGACTTATCTTGATGTCGCCGGTGTGAGGCAGGATTGGGGTGTCGGCCCGGAACAGGTCATCGACTTCCAGACGTTGGTCGGTGATCCCGTGGACAATGTGCCCGGTGCACCCGGCGTCGGCCCCAAAACGGCCGCCAAGTTGCTGCAGCAGTTCGGCACGTTGGACAACATGCTGGCCAATCTCGATCAAGTCGCATCTGAGAAGACGCGCAAGGCGATTCAAGACAACCTCGACAAATTGGCGACCAGCAAGAAGCTCGTGGCATTGGCCACCGACGTGCCGATCACGATGGACTGGTCCGCGTGGCAGCCGCGCGAATGGGATGGGCCAAAGCTGCTGGCATTGTTCGAGGAGTTCGGCTTCCGAACCTTCGCGTCCAAAGTTCGCGGCGGGCCAACGCCACAAGTCGTGGCACCGCTCGCTTCGGCGCGGAAAGCGGAGGAAGGCGACTTATTCCCGCAACTCGAAACTGAGGCTGTTGAGACTATCCTGGCTGAGGCGAATACGCCCGTCGTCGAGTGGATCGCGCAGTACATGCTTGTGGACACGCCGGAGCTACTCCAGTCATTCCTTGTGGACCTGCGACAACAGAAGCGCATCGCATTCGATTTGGAAACAACCGGATTGGAGCCGATGCGCGACGACATCGTCGGCATCGCCATAACTTGGCAGTCCGGCAAAGGCTGGTATTTGCCGCTGCGAGCGCCGACCGGGTCGAACGTTCTGCCGCCCGAATCCACATTGGCCACGCTGAAACCAATCTTCGAAGATGCTGATGTCGCCAAGATCAATCAGAACATCAAGTTCGACATGCTCTGTTTGCGGGCTGCCGGCATTGAGGTGCGCGGCGTCAGCGGAGACTCCATGCTCGCGGACTATTTGCTTCGCGCTGGAGAACGAAGCCACAACCTCGATGATCTGGCCCGCAAACATCTGCAGCACATCAACATTTCCATCGAAGAATTGATTGGCAAGCGCGGCAAGAAACAACTGCGGATGGATCAGGTACCGGCCGACAAAGTGTGCGCATACGCCGGCGAAGATGTCGACGTCGCCTGGCGCTTGACCGAACTGCTCGAAGCGGAACTGGCGCGCGAGAATCTGAAGAAGCTCTACGACGACATCGAAATTCCACTGATCAATGTGTTGACCGACGTGGAGTACACCGGCATCCGGCTGGATGTGCCTTTCCTCAAGAAGCTCAGCGATGAAATGGCCGAACAGTTGGAGATACTTCAAGTCGAGATTCACAAGATTGCTGGCCGCGAGTTCAACATCGCGTCGCCGCTGCAACTTCGCAAGATACTCTTCGATGAATTGAAGCTGCCCGTGCAACGCAAGACCAGCGTCAGCGGGGCCTCTAGTACCGATCAGAGTACATTGGAGTTGTTGGCCCCGTTGCATCCGTTGCCGCGCAAGATCGTTGAGTACCGGCAAATCGCCAAGCTCAAAGGCACATATGTCGATGCCCTGCCGACGCTGGTTCACCCGTGTACCGGGCGCATTCACACGTCGTTCAACCAAACTGTGGCGGCTACCGGTCGGCTCAGTTCCAGCGATCCGAACTTGCAGAACATCCCCGCGCGCACCGAGATGGGCCGACAGATTCGCCAGGCGTTTCTTCCCAAAGAAGGTTGGCAATTGCTGACGGCCGACTACTCGCAGATCGAGTTGCGCCTGCTTGCTCACAGCAGCGGCGACGCCAACTTGAAGCAGGCGTTTGTGGAAGGCAAGGACATTCACGCCGCCGTCGCCAGCCGCATTTTCGGCGTCGCCGAGGAGCAAGTGAATTCCGATCAACGGCGCGTTGGAAAGACGATCAACTTCGGCGTGGTTTACGGCATGAGCGCTCACGGCCTGGCCCAACGCTTGAGTCTGGACCGCGACACCGCCGCCAAGTTCATCGATGATTACTTCGCGCGTTACCCTGCGGTGCAGGAGTATCAAGCGCGATTGTTGGCGAACTGTCACAAGACCGGCTACGCGTCTACCTTGCTGGGTCGCCGACGGGCCATCGCCGGCGTCCGGCCCCGCTCCAACATTCGCGGGATGAACCAACCCGAGCGTGAAGCCGTGAACATGGAGATTCAAGGCTCCGCCGCCGACATGATGAAGCTGGCCATGCTCAATGTGCATCGACGCTTGCGGGAAGACAAGTTGGCCACCCGCATGCTGCTGACGGTGCATGACGAGTTGGTGTTGGAATCGCCGCCCGAGGAAACCCAACGGGCCGCGAAACTGGTGCGCGAGGAGATGAGCAACGCCCTGCCAATCAGCGTACCCGTGGACGTCGACGTTGCGGCCGGCAAAAACTGGCTCGACGTCGAAGAAATTCGCGGGTGAGTCTTGTGAACATGACCAAACCCGTCATCGGCATCATCGGCGGCATCGGCTCCGGCAAAAGCGCGGCGGCGGCGGCACTGGCTCGACAAGGTGGCCGAG
>JANNLP010000772.1:0-2630 GCA_031396905.1 Gemmataceae bacterium | reverse complement strand
CATAAGCGCAGGCGACTGTCTCGCCGTCGCTGAGAATCTCCGCCTGAAAGTCCGCACCGTCGGTCGCGAGGATGAACTTGGCCTTATGGCGCTGCGTGGCCGCGCTTTCGCGGAGTGCGGCGAGCGCTGCCGTCACCTCGCCTGAGGGACAGACCTTCATGTGAATGTTGTTGCGCTGGAGCACGCCGCCGACGTCGGACTGATTGGTATTGCCCGTCTTGAGCCGCTTGAGTGTCGTCGCCTTGTTACCGAACGCTTCGAGAAAGGCATACGGGAATGTGCGTGGGTCGAATGGCGCTTCCGCAAGCTTGGAAACGGCTTCTTCAATTTCGACGGCGTTCATGCTTGGGACACATTTCTGGTCGCACGGCGAATGCTTATGAGCTAGACGCCGATTGCCGCCCGTATCGAATACGGCCCAAACCAGCGCTCGGATATGGACTTTCGAAACTACCGGTGGCTGGGATCGAACCAGCGACACGCGGCTTATGAAGCCGCTGCTCTAACCGCTGAGCTACACCGGTTTATGTTCTGAGTATCACGCGATACTTACGTCGCTTCCCTTCCTCCGATTTCCGCTTGACACCCTGGTTGACAGCTGATGCCGTCTTCACAGTGGCCGGAGCGTCGTCACCCGCTTCGGCCGCGAACACAGAGCCACCCGAGTTAAGGAGCAGTTCACCGTGTCCCTGGTTCATCTTACCGTTGGCGCGAAGCCGAGCAAGTCTCGACGTGATTTGCCGCTATTGGCACACGCTACTGGTCATTGCCACTTTGCATGAAACATCTGGGCTAGCGGATGTGATCACCGCTGACGACCTGGCGGTAATGTCGGGGTAACCGCCTTTGGTGTTGCAATCGCGTGATCGTAATTGAAATAACCACGCCGTCGAATAGACCAACAGTGCTTGCCACATCAGCGCATTTCTCGCCGGGGCAGGCGACAAGGAACACACCATGAACCGCAGATTTTCCGTAGCGTTGGCCACGCTTGCCGTTGCGGCCGGTATCGGCACGCTGGCATGGTCGTCGAAGTACAATGCGGCGGTTGGAAAAGACATTGTTTTGGGGTATAGCCTGGAAAGCGACGAGTTGGCTGCCGCACGGGCGCTCACTGCGGAGTTTGTCAAGTCGGCCACTGCGCGTGACGCCAAAGCGATGGCGGCGATGTGGACGGAACATGGCGAGGCCATTAGCCCTGACGGTGATCGGGTGCATGGCCGGGCCGCCATCGAAAAGATGTATGCGGACATGTTCAAGGATTCACCGAAACTGAAGCTGGAAGTGACCATTGAGTCGGCGCATCGCCTGGGCAAAACCATGGCGACGGCGGAGGGCGTCACCAGAATCGTGAACGGTGACGGCACGCCCGAACTCACGCGCTTCACGGCGATGTTGGCCAACGAAGATGGCAAATGGCGGCTGGCATCGGTGCAGGAATGGCCGACCAATGCGAACGACTTCGTAGCGCTCAAGGACTTGGAATGGCTGATCGGCGAGTGGGCGGGCAAGAACGGTGATACTGAAGTCAAGACTTCATATGCGTGGGGCGAGGGCAAGGCTTATATCCAATGTCGCTTCACCGTGACCGACAAAGGCACGGTCGTGGCATCCGGTACGGAGATCCTGGCGAAAGACCCGGCTTCGGGCGGACTGCGCGGTTGGCTATTCGATCGCAGCGGCACTGTGAGCCAGGCGGATTGGTCTCGAGAAGCGAAACAATGGACGATTGATGTTGCCGGTACGCTGCCGGATGGCAGCGAAATGACCGCGATCAACAGTCTCACGCCGAATGGCGCGGACTCGTTTACCTGGCAATCGATGGAACGCACAGTCGGCAATCAAAAGCAGCCGAGCGGGCCGCCCATGAAAGTAACGCGCGTCAAAAAGTAACGCACCTGATCGTACTTCTTTTATCTGAACAGGAGCGACCAACATGCTTCGCATCTCAATACTTGCGGCGGCGATCATCGGCTTGATCTGCGTAACGGATGTCAATGGCTTCGGCCGCGGCGGCGGCGGCGGTCGTGGTGGCGGCGGCTTCCATGGTGGTGGTGGTTACCAAGGCGGCGGAAATCGCGGTGGTGGTGGGTATAGCGGCGGCCAGAACCGTGGCGGTGGTGGGTATGGCGGCGGCCAATCTCGCGCCAGCGGTGGTTATGGTGGCGGCCAACGCCAAATGCCGGCTCAAACCAATCGATCCGCTCCAGCGTCAGGAGCGCGGTCCGGCGGTTTTGCGTCCGGAAGTTCGCGATCCGGGCAAGGCAGCTACAGTCAAATGGCGGCGCACCGTGCGCCGATTTCGGCTTACGGCGGCTCACCGGTCCAAACCCGCAGCAACGTGACGACGCCACGAGGCGGCGAGTTCACCACCGGTAAAGGTTCCGGCTCGGTCACGACCAAGGGCGGTTCGACGGTCGACTACGCCGGTGCCGGCGCAAAGGGAACGACGGGCGGCGGGACCAACGTGGGTGTGGGTCGCGGTGCGGTCAAGGTCACGGGGCCTGACGGTCAAACATATTATCGAGCAGGCCAAGGCGGTGCGGCTCAAGGCCCAGGCGGCAATACTGTTGCAAGTCGCACGGGCGCGGCGGCGACAACCGGACCGCAAGGCACGGGTGCCGCGGCTT
>JANNLP010000726.1:0-2778 GCA_031396905.1 Gemmataceae bacterium | reverse complement strand
TGTTACACCCGACACGTCGATTTCCAACGTATGGCCAATCGGCAACGAAACCGGGCCTTCCGGCACGAACACATTGCCATCGAAGCGAACTTTGACGACCATCCGCAATGTCCCCGATTCGAGGTTCACAGTATCATTGTATCACAGTCTTCCGTCATGATTCGCAGGTTACCATGAAATACGGCTTCAACCTCCTTCTCTGGACCACGCATGTCACGGCGGAGCACTTTGCGCTTTTGCCCAAGTTGAAAGCGACGGGGTATGACGGCGTCGAGATTCCATTGTTTGAAGGCGATGCGGCACACTTCAAGACCGTCGGCAAGGCGATTAGCGATGCGGGGTTGAAGTGCACCGCGGTTACTGTCGTGCCGCCGGAGGCTAATACAATCAGCCCGGATGCGGCTGTGCGTGCCCAGGCGTTGGAGCGGATCAAATGGGCCATTGACATGACAGCCGTTTGCGGCGGTGATGTGCTGTGCGGCCCGTTTCATTCGCCGCTGGCGGTGTTTACCGGCACCGGACCTACGAGTGACGAGAAGAAACGGGCGGCCGACGTGATGCGCGTGTGTGCGGAGTACACCCAGCAGAGCCGTGTGACTTTGGCGATCGAGTATCTGAACCGCTTCGAGTGTTACTTCCTTACGACAGCGGCAGAAACGGCGGCATTGGTAAAGGCGGTGGATCACGCGCATTTTCGCGGGATGTACGACACATTCCACGCCAACATCGAAGAAAAGAAGTTCACGCCGGCCTTGGAGTCGTTGCGGAACTGCCTGGCCCATGTTCACATCAGCGAGAACGATCGTGGAACGCCGGGAACTGGTCATGTCGCCTGGGCGGAGACGTTCACATTCCTTAAGAGCATCAAATACGACGGCTGGCTGACCATCGAAGCGTTTGGCCGGGCCATGCCTGCCTTGGCGGCCGCCACCAAGATCTGGCGCGATTTGTTTCCCAGTCCGGAAAGCGTCTACGTCGATGGCATCGCCTTTATGAAGCGCATGTGGGCGGCGGCGTAACGAGTCCGCCTTGACGGTCACGCCACCGGCCGACGACACTAGGGCGGAATACCCACGGACGGGGATGCCGCGATGCGCGGGGCGGTTCGCTTTTATTTCATGCAGTTCCTGTTTGGCTTCGGCCGGCACGTGCCGCTGGTGCTGACGTCCGGACTTGTGTTCGTGCTGGTGTTTGTTTCCGATGTGAATCAGGCGTTTGGTATTCGAAACTTGATTTGGCACGAAGACGAGGTCAAGCAGGGCGCGGTCGGCTTCGCGCTCGGCGTGGTCATCGTCCAGACACTGTTGGCCGGCTACTTATTGGAAACGCAGCGGACACCATCGGGAGACCGGCCAAGCGTATCAACTTTCGGGCCGGCGCTGACCTATGGTGTAGGCATCCTTGCGTGCATGCTGATCACCGGCTTGCCCATCTTGTGGGCCGTGGGGCCGCATTGGTGGACGATCATTTATGGCTGGCCGCTGGTGCTGGGTTTCGCGGTGGCCATGTGCCTCTATTTCATTGGCGTGACGTTGTTGCCGCGCGACGCGGCCAGCAAGTCGTGGGTGACAAGACTCGGGCATCATCTCTTCGAGGGCCTTGCTCATATCAAACTGCTTCACGTGCCCAAGGCTGAGCCGATTGATATGCCGGTGCACGGCATTGCCTGCGTGGCCATGTTGTTTTCCGTGCTCGTGTATGTCTCGGTGGGGGCCGGGCCGTTGATGTTGTTCTCGCCGCTGGTCGGCGTCTTTGCCCTGCTCGGCATCCTCGTCGCAGGCTTCGGGTTTTTTCAATACTTCCTCGACTATGTTCATCCGGCCCTCGCGATGCTCATGGTCGGCCTCATTTACATGGGCGGTGTGAGCCGCTACGGCCTGCGTTATCCGGACCTGGAAAAGTTCTATTCCCAGCCGGTGCCGCTCAGCGAGTATTCGCCGTCGCGCGAATGCGACCTGCTGACGGCGGATGCGATCCAGTTTTGCAGCGAGAAGCGCGGGCCTTACGGCGAGAATCAGAAGCGGCCGCTGGTGGTCGTATGCGTCAGCGGCGGTGGCCTGCGCGCTGCGGCATGGACCACGGCGGTGCTCAACAAGTTGGAGGCAGCATTCGTCAAATATGTCGATGACAATGGCCAACCCGCGCCGGTGGATTTCCCGTGTCACATCCGTGTGATCGCCGGCGCATCCGGCGGCATGGTCGGTGCCGGTTACTATGTCGCCAACTTGCCGAACCCGCCGCCGTCGCCGCTGGAACGGTTCGATTCCTATCGCCACTACGACGCCGTGACGGCCGACTGCCTTACTCCCATCGTTCATGCGATGACGTATCACGATATCCGCAGCGTGTTTTCGCCGTTTGGCCGGCCGCGCGATCGCGGGCAGGCTCTCGAAGCCGCGTGGACAGAGAGCATGCGCGGCGTGCTCGATCAGACGTTTGACCGCATGCGTGAAGGCGAAAAGGCTGGCTGGCGGCCGTCGCTGGTGTTCTCGCCGATGCTGGTTGAAGAGGGTCGGCGGCTGCTCATCAGCAACCTCGACCTGCGTGGCGTGGCGTCCAATGATGGCACGATCATCCAGGAAGATCGCGATCTGCAAACCGACCCGACAATCCCGGCCCGCAAGTTGGTCAATCGCTTCTCGTATGAAAGCATCGAGTTTATTCGCCTCTTTCCGCTGCAGGAGGTGCGCAAGTCGTTCCGCGTTGCAACGGATGCGCGGATGAGAGCATCGTTTCCTTACGTGAGTTCCGCGCCGACGTTGCCGACGGAGCCGCGTC
>JANNLP010000718.1:0-16251 GCA_031396905.1 Gemmataceae bacterium | reverse complement strand
CGGCACGGTATGCGTCGATTGTTGGCGGTGCGGCGTCTGATGCCTCTTTGCACATCCGGACGTTCTTGAACTTTCATCCGGCCACCGCGGCAGCACCAAATCGCGTCATCGCGCCTGACCGCATTGCCAGCGCCGTGTTGGCGGTACGGCATGCCCGGGCGGCATTGGCAGTACAGAACGAAAGTGCTGAAGCCGCATACCGCCTGTCCCAGGCATATTCGCGCATGGCGTCGGTGGAATCACTTCTGACGCTGCAATACGCCACCACGCTAACCCAAGCCAAATCGCGACTGGCGGTGTTTGCGGCCAATGGCTGGGATGAGTCGCAGGTCGCATACCTCGTGGCTAAGGACTTGGCGGCTTACCATGCGCAACTGAATATCGACCTGTTTGTCGAACACTCAAAGATGATCCTGGATCTGATGCGGCGACCGCAAATCGCCATGATGTTTAACGATCCGAAAGCGTTTGAGAACGAATTCAAGGGACGACAGAAACAGCTCGAGGCCGTGGAGAAGAAACTTGCTGAGCAGCGTGATCAACTCGACGTGGATCCGAATTCACCCCCGTTCAACCGCATGGCGCGAGCGGAGCAGCTTGGACTGGCTGGCGAGGCACTGAGCATCTTTCAGCGAACGTTGATGGAGCACCCCGAGCAGCTCAAGATTCAGGATTTTGCCTATGCGGTGAATCTCATGTTGAAACTCGGCCGGGCCGAGGAGGCACGGACCATTCTCATGTCACCACAATTCAATCCGGTCACGGCTATTGAACCGTCGATGCAGCCGTTCTTTCGCCGGCTCCATCGCGATGCCGCCGCGGCATGTGGCGACTATCAGCGTGCCCATGACGAGATTACCGCGCTCTTGGATTTTACCCGGCTCGGCCAAGCTCAGACCGCGCAAGCCGGCGCACTCGCCGTCGCGACTGCAGCCATCGCGCTCGATCCCATCGCGGCACCAATCATCTCTCGTGGCGCGCTGGTGCATCTATGGTATTCGATGCCGATGGCACAGATGGAGGCAGTTCGTGGCCAGCGCTTTGAACTGCTGGCGTGGCAAGGCATGATCGCTCTGGAACAAGGTGACACCCGAACGGCCAAGCGAGCCATTGATGAAGCCCTCGAGGAATTGCCGGGCGATGCACGGCCGCAAGGATGGGAGCAACTGAAACTGTACAAGACCTTGCTCGACCGGGCCGCGGCAAGCGAACATTAGAGGCGATAACAGTTCGTATGCGGTACAATGCGATTGGGTGATATAGGAGGCACACACATGGCGCGGCGATTCTTGCTCATGTTCGTGATCGGTTTCACCCTCGTGACGATGACATTGGCTGCCGACCCTGCGGCGTTTCCACCGGGCAAGACTTTCACTTTTAAGTCCAAAGGCGCATCGCTCGGGCAGGTTTTGGACGAGGTGTCCAAACAAACCGGCGTCGTGGTCGATCGCACCAAGTCGGAAGCGGAACGGACCCTTCGGCTCGAATGTGACAAGCTGCCATTTTGGGACGCGCTCGAACGTATCGCTAAAGAAGCCGACCACCGTGTCGGTTTTGCGGATACCGGCCGTAAGCTGCAATTGATCGGTGGCGGTGAAATCGTCTATCGGGAAACGCCAATCAGCGTCGACCGTGTTTTTCGCGTGGCGGCCAAGAAGGTTCAGGCGGTTGCCGACCTCGAAGGCGATCAGACTTATGTTGAGGTTGTGTTGTCGCTTTGTTGGGAGCCTGGCATTGCCGTGTTCCTGGTCGATGAACCGGGCCGATCCGTCACGGTAAAAGACAACGTCGATCAGGATGTCCGGGTGGTGGACGAAGGTGGCGGCCGCGTCAGCGCCTTTGGCAACACAGTTGATTTGACACTGAGGTTGGCCGGTGTACCTCGTTCCGCCAAGTCACTGAAGTCCCTGGAAGGCAAGATCGGCGTGATTGGGGCGGCCAAGATGTTGGCGTTCGCGTTTGAGAAACCCATTGCCGGAAAAGAAAGCCGTGCGGAATCGCAAGAAGGTGTGACTGTGAAATTACGCACGGACTTCAAAGATGGTGGGGATCTTTGGACCGCGCGGGTGGAGTTCGAATACCCGGAGGGCGGGCCACAACTGGAAAGCTACGAATCGGCGGCGTGGCTCGCGGACAATCAGGCATGGCTGGCAACGGCCGACGGTAAAAAGAAACTCGAGTGCAACGGCGGGTTCGAAGTCGCGGCCCAAAGCGAGCGCCGAGCCGTGGTCATCTATCGCTTTACGGATGAACCCGGAACGAAACTCGGTAAACCTGATGACTGGACTTTTCACATTCGCACGCCATCGCGACTGATCACCACCGACGTAAAATTCAGACTGGAGAATATTCCGCTGCCTTAAGTCATATTGTGGCGCCGAAGCGCAGTCGGAATTGAAGGAGATCGCTAACGCTTACGCTACCGTCGCCGTCAAAGTCGAACATTTGTGACGAACCGCCAAGAACAGAGCGGAATGCGATAAAGTCTGACGCTGAGACGTTACGATCGCCGTTATGATCGCCGAATAGCCGGAAGAAGCTGAACACAAAATTGCCGCCCGCCACCCCGTCGCTGTCGCCATCGAGTTGTTGATTGGCATCGTCTACGCAATTGATCGAATAAATTGTCAGTTGGTAGTTGCCGTCGGCGATCGAGCCGAAGCCGCCCAAGCCATTCGGGAAGCGGACCTGGGCAATCGTCTGCGATACCGTACTTCCCGTCAAATCGACTTCAAGGGGCACAGATCCGTTCGCATTGCTGACAACGATGGCCTGTACGAGACCGTTCGGAAAAGTCACGGGCCGGGTGAAACGAAGTCCGATGTCGAACACCATCGAGCGTTGAGCGGCACCGCCATTTACGATGGTTGACAGTACTTGCCCCGGGCCGGTGACCGGGGCGAACGACAAATCAAGTCGATAAGAACCGATGCTATTGCTGCGGACCTCGGCGTAATAGGCCGTGGCCTGGGGCAAATAAACCGTGAGGCTCGCGTCCAATGAGTTGGTGGGGGCTGCCGTTGCGAATAGCTGTCCCGATTGATCGAAAATGCGCAATTCAAGATCCACGTTGCCGGTGTACGTGTCGCTCGACACCTTAATGACCGCGTTGCCTTGCGATGCGACGAAGCGAAACATGTCGCGGTCGGCCGTCGGGTTCAACACGCCGGTAATGCTGCTCCCGCTCATCGGCGTCGATGTGGCAATGGTGTCGCCATGATCGTCTGATAGATTGACGATGCCATTGACCATCGACGTAATGATGGCCACATCATTCTGCATCACGACAGGCGGTTGGCCGCTATGGGTCAACCCGCTCGACCAGGTGGAACGGTTCAACACCGTATCCGGATGCTGCATGATGCCATTCGGCTGCCCGTTGATTCCGCCGTAATGCCGTAGACCCAAGGAGATGCCAAATTGTTTGGACGATTCATTGCCCTGTTCGAGAGCAGCCGCCATCAATGTACCGGAAACCCCGCCCAGGTAATCGCCAAAGCCGGGCTGAAAAACAAATCCAGTATTCACGCCGGCACCTGCGAAACTGTTTGGCAATGCGATGCCACGCGTTAAGGCTGATTGTCCGATAATTGCCCCGCTATCGGAAGTCACGACCATTCGATAGGCCACACCGTCAGAAAAGGAAGGCGGGCTTGTCGTGGTCACGTTGACGTCGAACGATGCGAAATCACCGGACACGACACGCCAAATGTTATGAATCGCAAGCCGTTCTCCAGGTGCCACGGCCGATGGCGAACCTGCCAGATTGAACGGGGTCGCGGAATAGGCGCCCCAATCATCGGTCGCCGCGTGGCCGTCAAAATCGAGGTACAAGGAAACCGGAGCGCCCATGCGGCTGTCGAAGCCGGGCACTGTGGTTGCGTATCCCTGGTCGGCCAACATCCGCAATTGATACCCGCCAAAACTCTGCGACTGGAAGGAGGACATGCGTGCGATATATGTGCCAGGCCCGAGATCGAGATACAAGCATGAATCCGGCGAGGTTGCCGCGGGAACGCCGACGGCGGGGGCTACAAAATGATCGAAGTCGTACCCTTCATCATTGCTGGCAAGCAAGGTCACCCCAGATGAATCGTAAACACTCAAGACTGTGTCGAGGGTTGCGCTGAGGCCGATGTCCAGTGAATTGACATTGAAGAACACGCCGGCATTGGCTGTCAAAGTGAAGCGAAAATAGTCGCGATCCGTAAGCGTGTCGATGGCACCTTGAACGGTCAACCAATCCTCATTCGCCGTGGCCAGGATGTTACCGGTGGCGATGGGAACATCATTGGGAAAGAACACCAGGTTGTTTGGCTCGACTTCCAACACCGTGGTGGGGACGTCACGGCGTTCCAATAACAGAACTTGCGGTCGAAACATCGCCATCAATCAATTCCCCGCGCAGACCTATGACTATGATAAGGCCCACGGTCAGCGAGGGGAACCCGCGATCAGATGTTTGTTGCGAAAACCAAGCGAAAGATGCTCAAGTCGTAGCCGCTGATCGAACCATCATTATTGGCGTCGAACCAGTATTTGAACCCTGGCTGACTGGAGTCCGAGCCGATTTGCAGCCGAAAGACGATAAAGTCGGCCGCATCCACGTCGCCGTCACCATCGACATCGCCGAACCAGCGGTGAAAAGTCATTGTACCGTTCGGGCCTGGTATGCCATCGTCGTTGCCGTCGTAGTTCACGCCATTGAGGTTTGTGATGAGGGAACTCACTAATGTCAACGTGTAGTATCCGTTTACTAATCCTATCGGAGTGACACCGGTACCGCTCAATGCCATCCGCACAATCGTCTGAGTCCCAGTGCTGCTCGCGTAATCAAACGCCAGTGTGACATTGCCGGCGGGGCCGGTAAGGATCACGCCGCCAGCGGCGATGTTGACGAGCGTGTTAAAGGTCAGAGTCAAATACCGTATGCTGGATCGTTGCCCTGACCCATCGTCGACTGTCAACGTGGCAACCGGTGCCGGGGGCGGTGCGTATCGCTGCGCAAGGATGCCCGACAACGGCGAACCGGTTGCCGACCAAACGACCGTGGCATCGCCGACCGCATCGTTCGCCACGGCGGCCTGTGATTGATTTCCCGTCAACGTTGTGTGAACCCGCGTCTCCGAATCAATGAACTGACCGGCGGCGTTGATGCGTTGCCCGTATATGCCACCCGCATCACCGTCCTGACCGAAGCTTGTCCAAACGATGGTCAACTCGCCCTCTGCCGTCGATGCTATCGCAGGCGCGGTTTGATCGCCGGCGACAAATGTGTTGACCCGAATATCCGTACTCAGTGCAGTACCAACGGCGTTGAAGCGTCGCGCGTACACACCGCTGGTGCCGGAATCCTGAACACGGCTCTGCCACGCTACTGTGAAGTTGCCTGCGGAATCATTGGCGACCGCTGGATTCGTTTGATCGTCGATCGTCTGCACGTTCACCGCAAACTCGGTGCCCTGGGCTGCACCAGCCGCGTTGTAGCGACGGGCGAACACGCCGTAGCCATTGGCATCCGGACTCTGCCAGGCGACCACGAAGTCACCTGCCGTATCGATCGAAACGGCGGCATTCTGTTGATCGCCCAGTGTTGTTTGATTGACCGCGAATTCACTTGTCAGCGGCGTGCCCGCCGCGTTGTATTTCCGGGCGTAAATCGCGTAGCCGTCGCCATCCTGGTAGTTGCTTTCCCATGCGATGACGAAATCGCCGGTGCCATCCATCGCAATAGCGGGATTGCCTTGCAAGTGCAGAGTGAACTGATTGACTAAGATTTCGCCGCTAATTGCAGCACCAGCAGCGTCGTAACGCCGCATGTAGACGCCTTCGCGGCTGCCGTCCTGCACCGACGCGCTGCCCCATACAATCACAAAATTCCCGGCAGAGTCGGCGGCAACAGCCGGATTTTGCTGTGATCCGGTCGCATACGTATTGACCTGAAACTCACCGGTCAGGGGCGTACCTGCCTTGGCATACTTGCGTGCCATCACGGCCAGCCCGTTACCATCGACTGCATCCGCTTGCCACGTGACGACAAAATCACCATTGGCTGCCAGCGCTACGGCAGGCGCGGCAACGGCGACAGAGGTGTTGGCGTTAACGCGAAACTCAGGACCAGTTGGGACAACCGCCGGCGCGTCGCGCCCTTCCAGCCGTTCGCATGAGAGTCGCGGCGGCCGGCGGTTCCCCAATCCCATTGGACGATCCTCTGAAGTTCTGTGGGCGACCACATGATGCTACTCCCACGTGTCCATCGATTGCAATGCATCCATCAGGCGCGGCGCGGCACTGCGCCACCATTGATGATGCGCGATGCTCAAACGCGGAAGGGTTTATCAGATGCTGCCGCCGAAGCGTAAGCGGAATTGGAGAAAGTCGTTGGCTGCAATCGCGCCATCGCCATCGAAGTCCAGGTAAGCGAGGAAACCCGGGCTGGTGTTATCGGTGCCGAAAGCCAGACGCAAGGCTAGAAAATCGGAAGCGGCGACGCTGCGATCGCCATTCACGTCACCGTATAGCCGATATAGTAAATAATTGAAATTGTCGCCGGACAGGCCGTCGCCGTTGCCATCGAGCGGCAAGCCGCCATAGCCGATCTGCGCAGCAATGGCCGTGAGCGTGTAGTTGCCATCGTCCAATGAACCGGCCGTGGTGCCCGGTCCGGAAAAGGTAAGACGTACGGTCGTTTGCGGCGACGGCGATGTGATCGTCGCTGTGACTTGGATGGTGCCAGTCGGCCCAACCAGCGTAAAAGCATCGGCGGGGTTCGCGGGCAGGAATACCGTCTGGCTGAACTTAATGGTCGATTCGGTCACGCTGGATCGTTGAATGGCGGCATTATTGACACTGATCGTCAGAACCTTTGCAGGAATGACCGGTACCGCAACTGTAAATCTTTGCGCATAGGCGCCAAAGGTCGAACCGTCTTGGTTCTCGCTCTGCCAGACGGAGACAAAGTCGCCGTCGCTCGCGTTGGCGAGTGCCGGAGCCGTTTGATTGCCGGTTGTATACGAGTTGACGTGGAACTCGGGACTATCCTGCGCGCCTGCCGCCGTGAAACGCTGGCCATAAATGCCGAAGTCGCTGGCTTCCTGACCCACGCTCGACCATAGGGCCACGAAATCGCCATCCGCGTCCACGCTGAGCCGGGGTGTGCGCTGATCGCCTGCCGTAAATGTGTTGAGGCGAAACTCGTTGGCAATCGCGCTGCCACTCACGGAGTATCGTCGACCGAAAATGCCGAATGCGGAGCCGTCCTGGCCATCACTTTCCCAAGCCACTACGAAAGCGCCATTGGGATCAATGGCCACTGTCGGCCGCTGCTGTTGCCCGGCGGTATTCTGGTTGGCGCGGAACTCGGTCGCCAGTGGCACACCGGCCGCGTCGATGCGCCGTGCGTAAATCCCATACCCGCTGCCATCGGTTGTGTAACTTTGCCAGGCGATCACAAAGTCGCCATCGCTGTCCATTGCCACTGCGGGGCTGTTTTGGAATTGTGTTGTTGTGACATTGACCTGCGTTTCGACGCCTTGCGCGGTACCGCCGGAGTTGTATCGCTGAAAGTAAACGCCGTCGCCGGCACCATCCTGTGCATAGCTCTGCCACGCGACCACGAAGTCGCCCGTGGCATCCATGGCGACCGATGCTCGAAACTGGTCGTTCGCTGTCGTTGTGTTCACCAAGAAAGCCGGAGCCACGGGCGTGCCAGCCGCGTCGAATCGTCTGGCGTAGACGCCGTATCCGGCACCATCCTGTCCGTAACTCTCAAACGCAACAACGAAGTCGCCATCGCCATCCATGGCGACGGAGGGAAAGCGCTGTTCGCCAATGGTCGTACTGTTGACGAGAATCTCACCCGTTTGCGCTGTGCCCGCACTGTTGTAACGCCGGGCGTAGATTCCGTACCCGCTGCCATCTTGCCGCGACTCCCACACCACGACGAAGTTGCCATCGTCATCGGAGGCGACTGCCGGCGCGCTTTGCGCGCTCGTCGTGACCACGTTGGCACGAAACTCGGCACCGGCGGGAGTGACCGACGGTGCCTCGCGACGTTCCAGTGAGTCAATTCGAAGTCGGCTACAAGTCATGCGAAACTCACCCATTGAAAATAGCGGTCGTGAAGGGACCAGCTCTGCGTGCCGGCAATATCCCTAGATGGTGTTCCCGAACGCAAGGCGGAAGCGAATAAAATCCGAGGCACCTACGCTGCCATCGTTGTCGAAATCGAACGCGGAAAGTCCGGTGCCGCCGAACACCAATCGGAACAGAATGAAGTCGTTGGCCGCGACAGTGCGGTCGCCATTGGCGTCGCCGAAGAGGCGATGAATCGCCTCGGAGTAGTCACCGCCTGTCGTGCCATTGGCGTCACCATCCAGGTTCTGGGCCAAGTTGTCCGACAACTGATTGCCCAGCACCATAAACGTGAAGTCGCCATCCGGCAGTGAGGTATTCAGAACTCCCGGCCCGCTGAAGGTCATCGAAACAACGCTGCGCCCCGATGAGTTATCCGTCGCTCCCACCACCAGACTGTAGGGTCCACCGGGGCCTGAAAGGGCATAGGCGTTGCCAGGCAAACCCGCGTAGTTCATGATGGCGTCAAATGTCACTTGCAGGTTTCGAATCATCGAGCGTTGTCCCGAACCGTCGTCAATGCGCACGGAAGCGACACGCGGCGCGCGATTCGCAAACGTTGCCGTATAAGTGGTGTTGGCCACCGGAGTCAGAATATCGTGCGTCGATGCGCCTCCATCCGACCAACTGACGAACGAATAAGCAAGTCCGCCTATGGTTGCCGGAGATGGCACGCCCAATGATCGTTGTTGTCCAGTCACGCCGGAGAACAAATATGGCGTCGTGAAGCTCATACCGTCAAGTAGCAAGGCGCCTCCGGCGGGATTCGTCGCCAGCGATACTTGCACAACATTGGGTTGGAGATCGCGCGTGACTTCTGTTTCCGATCCATTGATATCCTCGACGCGCAAGTGAATCCGATAGAACACGTCGGGCAACGTGTACGGCGAAATGTTCGGAATCGTAAACATGCCTGTCGTACTGCCAGGCGTCTCCGGTACAAAAGGCCGTTCGACACCGCCGGTGTGATACGTGACCCACCAGGTAAATGCCGCTCCGGATAATGTGCCATCCTCTGGATCGGTGGCCGAACCAGAGTAACTGAACGTGTCGCCGTAGCTGAAGAATGTGCCGGCGGTTGGTGTGAGAATCGTGGGTACGGGTGGCTGATTCGCCGTTACAGTGAGTGTGGCATTCGCACTCGTCACATTGCTCGTGCTGTTTGTGACACGAACGCTGTACAAATCGCCACTCTCACCCAACGTCGGCGACGAAATTGTGTAGCTGGATAGGGTAGCGCCGGGAATATCAACGTTGTTTCGTCGCCATTGGTAACTCAAGGGTGCCGGGCCGCCCGCTTGAACCGTAAACGTGGCCGGATGTCCTTCGGCGGCAGTGACGTTGCTTGGCGGCGTTACAATGTAGGGCGCAGAACTGCCGGTGAAGTTGACGCGAAACACCCGCCCGTTGGCCGACGAGATCGCATCCCGCGCCAGATAATACAAGGAGCCATCATTGCCGACTTTGAGATCAACACAGCCCAAGGCGCTGGTGGCGTAGTTGATAACCGTGTTGGTTGTTGGATCATATCGCTTGATAAAGTCGGAGACATAGTCCGCGAAGAAATAGTCGCCGACGTAATCGGATGGGAAGGGATAAGCCGCTGATACGTAGAATGCGCCGCCTGTGATGGCAAAGCCGGTGTACGTTGGCCCGCCGGGTGGATAGTTGTTTGTGCCGCCGGAATGGGCGTAGGCTACGATCGGATTCGTGAAATTCGGGAAAGAGGCTTGCGTAAATCGACCCTCGGTGGCACTCCACCCGTAGTTGATGCCGGGCGCGCCGATGTTGACTTCTTCCCAGGCATTTTGGCCGACGTCGTTGATATACATCTGCCCGGTCGTCGGGTGGAATGTAAACGTAAAGGGATTGCGAAGCCCCGCCGCCCAGATCGCCTGATTCGCGCCCGATGGCGTGCCGGTGATGCCGGCAATACTCGTGGGATTGTCTGCCGGTATGGTGCCGTCCGAATTGTAGCGCAACATCTTGCCGTGCCGGGTGGTAATGGACTGCGCATTCGCCGGCACGGCGTTTTCCCCGACGGCCACATACAGCTTGCCGTCGGGGCCGAAGTGAATCGCGCCGCCGTTGTGATTACCGGCAGACAGATTGTCAAGCTCAACGATCGGCGTCAAACTGCCGGCCAACGCCAGGTCGCCGATGGCGTTCGCCGTGACGCGAATGATGCGATTGTGAACCGGCGCGACGGTGGTTGTGTAATACAGGTAGACGAAACGGTTGCTCGCATAGTTGGGATCGAAGGCAATGCCCAACATGCCACGTTCAAAGAACGAATCCACAGAAATCGGCACATTGGCCAGGAAGTTCGTTTGCAATCGAGTCCACGAAGTGCCGCTTCCTGAATAGACTTCGATTGTGCCGGCCTGTTCCAGAATAAAGAGTTTGCCATCCGGGGCGAATTCCATCGCCGTCGCGCTGCTGAACGGATTCGCGACGGCGTTGATGCCGGTTTCGACGAACCCCGTCGGTAGCACTGCCGGTGCCAGACGCTCTTCCAGGTGGCTGATGCGGGGGATAAAACGGCGATTCCGAAGTGATGGCATGATGAAGTCCCTCGTATGAACTGGTGATTCCAGCGAGAATGATAGGCTGACGGCAGTATATCGCATCGCGATGCGTGCAACAACTCAATCAGGACCGCGCTTGACGCTGCCGAGCAACTCGGTTATTGCCCCGCGTTGATTATTGCAAGAGGCCAACGCATGCGCCGTGGCATGGCTATCGGATTGCTGGCATTCACGCTCCTCACCGGATGTGTCGAGCGCCGCTTCGTTATTGAGTCGGATCCGCCGGGCGCGCTGGTGCTGATGAACGGTCAACCCCTCGGTGCCACACCCGTCGATGGCCACTTTCTGTACTACGGAAAATATCAGTTCACATTGATCAAAGATGGCTACGAGACGTTGCAAGTTGAAGAGAAGTTCCGTCCGCCGTGGTATGAATACGTTCCGTTGGATTTTATTGCCGAGAACCTATACCCCGGCAAGATCGAGGACATTCGCCGACCAAACATCTACCGCTTGTCGCCAAGAATGCAACCGCGCACCGACGCCTTATTCGGACAAGCCGAACAGTTGCGAACGAAAGGTCGCTCCCTGCAGCCCGCGGCCAGCGCCGGTGTGACAGCAATCGGATTGGAATAATCGCCCGTTACTTCGCGTCATTCCCGTTGAATATTCACACGTGCCCTCAGGCCCTCACGTTCAAATGTGATGCCGAATTGCGCCGCGCGGATGGAGTTGACCAGGCCGGGCATCATACCCGCGGTACCTTTGGGTCGCCCTGGGTGGCCAAGTTGTTTCGACTCCATTGTGCCGTCGTTTTCATTCCAAATATACGACCCACCAGTTGGGCAAAGCAGGCGTTCGCCCCACCAACGTTCATGAAAGTCAATCGGGTTGATAGAGTCATTCATAGTGCGCCATTCATTGAGAATCGGCAGATTCGCCCACGACGCCGACTGCATCGATGAGAGCATGGAGCGCCCCCACCATTCGCGTAGGTATTGAGCCGCTTGCGGCTTAGCGCGTAACTCCACACTATCCCCACGCCACGCCGGTCCTGCAAACTGTTTCCCATTCTTCCGATCCAAGTGGCGATCTATCGCCCGCTTCAACACATTCTCATTCATCGTCACCATCCACATATCAGTCAGCGTCAGCGAATACACTTCCGGCCCTTTGCCGCCGGGATTCGTCAGCAAGCGCCAGCGCATGAAATCAACGTCCCGATACTTCTTTTCTTGCATGCCGACCGAAGTCCCGCTCATTGCTTTGACATAGTCTCGTGCTTGCGTCTGAAACTCCGCGAATTTCGCAGGATCGCGAATCGCAACTGCTAACGCGATGGGCACCTGATAGCGATGTCGCTCCCAAAACGCCCATTCGCGTTCGGTCGATTTGCCGAACTCATCCCACAACGGATCTTCGTCGGCATAGACCGTCAACCAGTCTCCAACCCAATTTGAAATGGGGACAGCGTCAGGACGAAACTTCGGGAAATTTGCATCCATACGTTCCGCAAATGAGTCGTTAGCGCGATTGAATGCCAGCGCGAAGTGAGCGATCGTTTCGGGATGAGGATCGCCCGCATTGGGTGAAAGCTTCGCGCCAGCGCTCAGGTCGACCCAATGTCGATAATCTGACCGTGCAATCAGCGGCATAACGGAAACGTCCGCGGCGACGCGCTTGGGTGTCAAAGTCAGCCGTATCGCGATCGGATCGAAGTACTGCGACCAATTCTGTTGGTAGGAATTGCACCAGCGAGTATACGCCTCGGCCTCGGACCACGCCACCTCATCGATATCGACTTCAGCGATTGGGGTTTGGAAAAGCCGCGTGCCGTGAATAGCCGACCGCACTGAATGTGTGCCAATTTCGATTGGTCCCAAGCCGGGCTCATCGATCGCCCGAGGCTTCTTCGCTGCGACCATGTCGGTGAGGTATTTGGCCTGCACATCGGCTAGCAACGAACCCGTACGAATGCGCCGCTGATGGCCGATGCGCCAGCGCGGGCCGCACCAACGGCGAATCGCATCATCGCTCAGTAGAACGAAGGCCGTCTCATCTGCTTCGCCACGGCGGTAGCGCTCACGGAAAAACGTGTATTCGGGAAGAGTATCCAGCGTGGCCACGTCAGCCGGTCGTGCGCCAAGTCGACGAATTTGCGCCGGCGAGTTCGTCAACAAGACCGCGCCCTTGACCACGCAGACATATGCGCACACCCGGCGATCCGGCGTCCGAAGCACTCGACAGTTGATGTCGCTAACCTTTTCATCGGCCTCAACCGCATCGGGGTTGGCGGCGCGCACCGCCGGCCACGTGGCCAAAAGCAGTTGCTTAATCAAGTCCGGCTGGTTCGCCGCCAGCAAAACGGCGACATCCGTGCCGGTGTCGAAATAAACGTCCGATCCGGTAACGGCGACACTGCCAACAAGGGTGCTGGGCAACAACTTTGCGATTTGGGCGCCAGGAATCGCCAGTTGTTTCTTGTATCGGTCGGTAATGCGATCATCGACGCTGCGGACCACGGTGAGGTTGAAAATGCCTAGGCCGGTACGATCAATTTCATCCAAGACGCTCAACGCCGCCGCAACATCAGGAAAGAACACGGCATGTTGATCCGCGGGAATCAGCGCTGCCAACGGATCGACGGTTGGCTTCAAACCCTGGATGTGCGGACCCCAGTCATACGGCCGGATGGTGATGCCCTTCAGCGTGTCGATCCTAACGTCCGGCGTATTCTTGTTTTCGCCCGACATCCGTAGTTGGCGATCCAGTTGGAGATTCTCCGAAACAGCACGACCGCCGCTCAGCAATTCGGCGTAGCCGCCGCGATTGGCAAATGCGCGTTGCGGCGAAGTGCTTAAGTCGTCGAACGTGATTCGTCTCACCCAGTTGCCGTTCGGCTCCAGCGGTTCGCGCGAGAATTGCTTGTTTGAAGAGCGTGGCTCGCCTCTGCGTTGCCATAGGTCAGGTAGTTCTTTGCTGCGCAGTCGCTCGGCTTCGCTCAGGTACTGGCGAAACCACGCCTGGCCCGGCATGTTGTCGTCGCGAAGATAGCTTCGATAAATGCGATCCATGCGAGCCGCCCGGCCGTACTGAAACCACTCGCCGGCCCGAACTGTGTTGGCGTTTTCCGGCAGGCGGAAATGCACGTACGATTTCTTACCGTCGCGATGAAAAACGAAACTACCGGTGATCCGTTGCGATTTGCCTTGTATTACAGCGAGAAAAACATGATCCCAGCTGACAGCTCCGGAACCCGTTTCAATGACGACTTCCGCAGCCGCACTGCTATCCATTCGGACGGTGAACTCAGGGGGGTAAGTTTGCCGTTCCGGCCAGATTTGCACATCGCCCGCCACGCCAAGATTGCCATAACGCGGCGACGGCAACGTACCTTCCGTAATCACCAATTTGGACACCGGACAGGTGAAGCAGGGCGAACGTCGATCGGCGGCCAACGCAACAACGCCAATCAATGACGCCCATGCAATCAGTGCGGCGCGAGACGACATCGGGCACCTCCGTGGCAATAGGAACATGCGGTTGTTGTACCCGGCGGGTCTGCCTGCGGTGTCACAATTGTGTGACCGAAACTTGGGTTGAGGTATATCATTGGCCTTACTTTCCAATTTAGCTGGGGCTTTCATGAGCGTGATTCTCGACGGCCATTCATTGACCCTTGCTCAACTGGCGGAGGTGTCTCGCGATCCGACCGTGACAATCGACGTGGTGCCGCAAACATGGAAAGATGTCGAGTCTTGCCGTGAAGTGATTGATCAGGTCGTTCGCAACTACGCCAAGGAACCTGAAGCACAGCGCGGTGCCTTTGCCGTCTATGGCGTGACGACCGGGTTCGGTGAATTCAAGAATGTCCGGCTGGAACCCGAACAACTCATCGTGCTACAGGAGAACATTCTGCGCAGCCATGCCGTCGGCTGCGGCGAGAACGAAGATATCGATGATCCGGTAAACTATTTCGCCGCTGAGGTTGTCCGCGCGACGCTTGTTCTCCGCATTAACACCTTTCTACAGGGCCACAGCGGTGTCCGGCGCGAACTGGTCGAGCTACTGATTGACATGGTCAATCAGGGAATTGTCCCGCTGGTCCCGACGCGAGGTTCACTTGGCTCCAGCGGCGATCTGTGTCCGCTGGCCCACACTTTTGTGACGTTGTTGGGCGAAGGTCGCTACTACGTTGTGAAAAGCGCTGATGAGTTGTCTCGCGGTTTGCGTAGCGCTCCGTCGAAATCCGCGACTGAGTTGCTGAAAGAACTGAAATGCCCAAAATTCCGGCTGGCGGAAAAAGAAGGGCTCGGATTGACCAACGGCGCCGCCTATTCAGCGGCGATGTTGGCTTTGGCCGTGTACGACGCGGAGGCATTGGCCGACACAGCGGATGGGGCGGTGGCGCTCACGCTGGAAGCCATTTGCGGCCGGACCCGCGCCTTTCATCCACTCGTGCATGAAGCCCGCCACATCAATGGGCAGATTACAAGTGCCTCAAATATCCGTTCACTCGTAAATGGCAGCAAACTCGTCGGGCTGACCAGCGATGTACAGGATGCATATTCCGTCCGCTGTGCCCCGCAAGTGCATGGAGCCAGCCGGGAGGCGATTGCCCTGGCTCGCAAAATCGCCGTGGCGGAGATGAACGCCGCGACCGACAACCCGTTGTTTTTTCCGGGAACTGTACCTAACGACTCCGGTGGCGATGACAGCGATCCGCAACGAAACCATGAACCGTGCGCCTTCTCGGCGGGGAACTTCCACGGACAACCCATAGGCATGGCCGCCGACTTTCTCGCCATTGCCGTCGCGGAGTTGGCCAACATCTCCGAACGCCGTACGCAGATGCTGCTGGACGCCAACCACAACCGACGCTTACCCGGCAATCTGGTGGGCAACGCCGGCGTCAACTCCGGACTGATGATCGCGCAGTACACGGCGGCCAGTTTGGTGTCGGAAAACAAGGTGCTATGTCACCCGGCGTGCGTCGATTCGATTCCAACATCTGCCAACGTCGAAGATCACGTGGCAATGGCAACCACGGCCGCCCGCAAAGCGAGGCAAGTCATTTGCAACGCGCGAGCTGTTCTTGCGATTGAATTGATGGCTGGGGCGCAAGCCGTCGAATGGCGCGTGTGCTACGGCGGCGATAATATTGAGATTGCCAAATTGTTGAACGCTAAAGCAGCAGTCGTGGATGACCCGCGCGAACTTGGCAAGCAACGGGAAGCAACATTTAAGAGGCGATTTCAATCGCCCGGTTCGACGGGTCGCAATGATCTGGCAGCCATCCTTGGCGCTGGCACTCGACAAATCTACGCCGCTATCCGTGGCCGCGTCCCGACGCTCGTTGACGATGTGTACCTGGAACCCACTTTCCGGGCAGCCCGGGAGTTGGTAACCACGCGGCAAATCGCGGAAATCGTAGCGGCGATTCCGAAAACCTGATTGTTCCACATTCGCATTGGTCTTGCAGGCAACCAAACATCGGCTATTGACCACCAGTTGGTTGGGACGGGACAATATGCGCCGAAGGTTGCTATTTTTGTTGCTGATTGCTGGCTGCAAGTTGCCGGCGAAGCCG
>JANNLP010000716.1:0-4631 GCA_031396905.1 Gemmataceae bacterium | reverse complement strand
TTCATCAACTGTGTGAATGTTGTTCTGCCCGGCACCAAACGTGACCGTTGGCAATCCGTGCTTGATCATCCAGTTGGCGTCGAGACCGCCGTCGGCGATCTTCAGCCGTGGTTCCAGGCCGGCGGCCGTCACGCCATTGCGAGCCATTTGAACGATCGGCGCGTTCTCGCTGATTTTGAACGGTGCATAGTCGAGCCGCGACTCGAATTTCACCTTGGCTGTCTTGCCCGTGGCATCACGCACTTGGGACGCTGCGGCACGGAACGCCGTTTGATACGCTTTAGTGATGACGCCGGCGAACTTGGAATCGTGGCTGCGTGATTCACCGTGAACTTTCACATAGTCAGTAACCACGTTGGTAGCCTGCCCTGCGCTTCCGCCGTCGATGCCACAGACGCTGCCGACGTTGCTGGTACCCTTGTTTTCACCCTGGACGACCTTGCCGAACCAGCCCTGTCGCACGACATCGGCGATAGCCAGGCTCGCCACGGCCATCGAAGAGATGCCTTTTTCCGGGGCCACGCCGGCGTGCGAGGCTTTACCGAAGATCTCAACTTCCCACCGCTGTGCGCCGACCGCGGCGATGGTGATTTCATTGGCCAGGCGGCCATCAAAGTTGAAGCCGTATTTGATGCCTCCCAGATCGTCCGGGTGGCAATAGCGCGCGCCGAACAGTCCGCTCTCTTCTCGCACCGAAAACATCAATGTGATCGGGCCGTGCGGCAAATTGTTCGCTATCAATGTGTCGGCCAGCGTCACCAAAACGGCAACGCCCGTGCGGTTGTCACCACCTAGCGCTGTCTTGCCCGCTGGAACAATTTTTCCGGCGCGACGCACTGGAACCGCACCGGCGCACAGTGGAACGGTATCGACGTGACTCAGGAACAGTCGGCGCGGTCCGGGCCTGTTGCCGGGCAGATCGACAATCAGGTTCCCGACGGGCGTTGGCAGTGGAATGCGTTTGTGAGCGTCGTCGTGGTGGATGGCGGTGGCAGGCACGCCAACTTCACGCAGGCAGGTGGCCACTTCGGCCATGATGGCCGTTTCGTGGCCGGTGGTTCCTTCGACGGCGAGCAGGCGCAGCAAAGTTGCCACGGCCTTTTCGCTATCCACGGGAAGTTCCCGCTGCGGCATCCTGCCCCCCTGACGTAGAACATGTGTACGAATCGCGAATGCATAACGAGGTGCGGTCACCCCGTCCAGTGCAAACAACGACCACGCCGCTATCGGCTGGTGAGTCAGATAACATCGGTCGGTTACGTAAACAAACTGAGACAAACAAGGAATTCAACCGCGCAATCGCTTTTGCGTGCAAGTGCGGAAAAGTCTGCCCAGGTTGTGACGCTTGCGCCGAAGAGGCTAGTTCACCTGACTGTGGCTGGTGCCGCGCTGTCTGTCGAAATGTCGGAGCATCCCACGGGCGCAAGCGTTGCTCATTGGGTGGATGTGTCGTCGAAGTCACACCAATGGACTTGGTCGTCATCATGGAATAACTCAAGTCCGCTCGTTTTCGTGGCATTTGCCTCACCCGGTAAAATCGTGTGCTATGCTTGCTTATCCCCGTCCGCAAGTTAGGAATGACCGCCCGGGGAGACGGAATCATGTCTTGCTTTCGACGACACAAACTTCGCCTTGAAACGCTGGAACGTCGGGATGTGCCGAGTGCGCCCACATCGTGGTCCGTCCGCGGATCGGGCGGCGGCGGGGCACTGTTTGCGCCGAGCTTCGGTTGGACCGATGCCAACGAACTGACCATCGCGTCGGACATGAGCAATCTGTTTCGCTCCACTGATGTTGGTGCAAGTTGGACGACCGTCAATCACGGGGAAATTCAAGGCAATCACAATGCCCGGGTTTCTTACACCAGTGATCCCAACATTCGCTATTGTCTCGACTATTCGACAGTTGCCGGCAATGACTTGATCCGGCCGAGTAAGAGCATCGATGGTGGTTCAACCTGGACGCCGATGGCGGCCGACCCGACGGGCGGCGGCGCTTACGCGTTGTTTGCTGATCCGTTGAATGCCAATCGCCTGATCGTGTCGAATTACAACACGGTCTACTTTTCCGGCAACGGTGGAACATCGTTTGCCGCCAAGTTCAACACTACGGACAACAATACGGGGCTGCACATTGCCGGCGCCTTTTTCGACGGCAACAACATTTACGTCGGGACCAACAAAGGGCTGTACGTCTCCGGCAACGGCGGTACTAGCTTCGCCCTCAGCACGGCCACGGGCATTCCGGTAGGCGAAGCACTTGTGTCTTTCTCCGGTGCCAAACAAGGTGCGGTAACTCGGCTGTTCGGCGTAACGCTTGGTTCCGGAGATGTCTATGCCGGCATTACGGGTGCGGATTTCAACGAGTACCTGGGCGTTTACGTTCTGGACGCCGGTCAACCGAGTTGGATCAACCGGGAAACCGGCATCGCGGGCGGAACTTATCCGTTCTTTATTGCCACCGCCAGCAACGACATCAACACCGCGTACATCGCGGGAGGTTCCGATGGCGATGCACCAGTTGTTTACAAGACGACAGACGCCGGCGTGACTTGGACAAGCGTATTCCAAACCGTCAACAACCAGAACATCGCCACCGGCTGGCAGGGCCACGGCGGCGATCGCGGGTGGAGCTACGGCGAATACGCGCTCGGCTTTGCCGTCGCGCCCCAGGATTCTTCGCGCGTCGTCATCACGGATTTGGGTGGCGCCCACGTCACCACCAATGGCGGCACCAGTTGGCAGGCACGCTATGTTCAACCGGCGGATTTGAATCCGGCGGGAGTCAACACGCCGACCGGTCGCGCTTATCATGACAGCGGGCTGGACAATACGACCAGTTGGAGTCTGACGTGGGCCAATGCCAACACGATGATTCTGGGCAACTCTGATGTGCGTGGCCAACGAAGCACCGATGGAGGCGTGACGTGGGGCTTCGGCTACACGGGTCACACCGACAACAGCATGTTCCGGTCGTTTCGTCATCCGGCCAATGGTACGCTTTACGCCGCCACTTCGACCGTGCATGACATGTATCAAAGCACGTATTTGCAGGATAGCCGCATCGACCCCGGCACCGGCAAAGTGCTGTTCTCCATAGACAACGGCGCGAATTGGCAAACACTGCATGCCTTTGCTGACCCGGTTGTCTGGGTCGCTCATGATCCGAATCCGCTCAATCCCAATCGGCTGTACGCCAGCGTCGTCAACAGCACGGTTGGCGGCATTTACGTTTCCAACAACATCAACCTCGGCATCAATTCGACGTGGACCAAGCTGGCCAATCCGCCGCGCACGGAAGGGCATGCGTTCAATGTCGTAGTGCTGAATGACGGCAGTTTGGTAGCCAGTTACTCGGGTCGCCGCAACAGTGCCGGCACTTTTACGGCCAGCTCCGGTGTGTTCGTCTGTACCGACGGCGGCGCGACCTGGGCCGACCGGTCGGCTGCAGGCATGCAATACTGGACATGGGATGTCGTTATCGATCCAGCGGACACGACGCAGAACACATGGTACGCCGGCGTGTTCAGCGGCTGGGGCGGGCCACCCAATGGGCTGGGTGGCTTGTACAAAACCACGAATCGCGGCACGAGTTGGACACGCATCAACAATCTTGATCGTGTCGCCTCGCTGACCATCGACCCGACCAATCACGACAATGCTTACCTGACCACTGAGACGGCGGGGCTGTGGTACACGACCAATCTCCATGCCGCCAGCCCGACGTTTACGCAAGTCACATCGTACCCGTTCCGTCAGCCGACGCGGGTGTTCTTCAATCCGAATGATCCAACCGATGTGTGGGTCACCAGCTTCGGCGGCGGCGTGATGGAAGGCCGCACGACGCCGTTGCCGGCCGTCACCGGCACGCAAGTCAACGATGGCGCGTTGCAACGATCGCGCGTCAATAGTTTGCGAGTCACCTTCAACGATGTTGTGACGTTGGCAAATAACGCCTTTTCGATCAGCGGCCCCGGCGGCAATGTGGCTTACACACTTGACCTGACACAGAGCACGCCGACGCAAACGATTGCGGTGCTGAACTTCACGGCATTGAATGATGGCCTTTACACGCTGCAACTGCCGGCCGCCGCCGTCACGAATGAATCGAATCAACATCCATCGGCCGACTATCAGTTCGGCTTCCATCGCTTGTTCGGCGATGCCGATGGTGATCGCAACATCGCGGCCAACGACTTTATTCAGTTCCGCCTGGCATTCGGCGGCACCAACACCATTTTCGATTTCGACAACGACGGTGCCGTGAGCGCCGCCGACTTCATCCAGTTCCGCCTGCGGTTTGGCGGGTCGATCTAAATCGTGGGCAGTCATCGTTCGCTCCTCCTTTTTCTGTGTGAGTTTCACTGTTCCGTAGCGGCGGCCACTAGCCGCCGCCACTTCGTTTCTTGATTGCCGATCCGGGCGGCTACTCAGCCGCGACAATCACGATCACATTCAACCAGCCGATATACACTCTCGCGACGATCCATGCTGGCGATGCCGGCTGCGCGCGCAGACGCACACAGGAAAGGCAATGCGGACGGGAACACACAAGTTGAAGTTCTCAACTCGTGACCGAGCCCCCCGAGCGGGTCGGCAAGCACAATCCTTCCTTTGCGGGGATCGTGAGGA
>JANNLP010000672.1:0-8075 GCA_031396905.1 Gemmataceae bacterium | reverse complement strand
CACGACTGGCAGCAACAACAACAGGAGAAGCGCCCGCGCCTTCATTTCACCGGCTCCACGGGAAACACTGGCTCTGGTGGCGGCGGCGACAGCACTGGCCGCTCACGCTCCGCGATCAACAATCGGCTCAGTGCATAAGCCGCCTGTCGCCGCACGTCCTTGTCGTCGTCCTTGAGCGTCATCAAAAGCTGTGATTTGGCCGGACTGGCCGCAATGCCTAACTGGCCAAGCGCATAAGCCGCCCCGGACCGGGTGTTGCGATCGTTGTCTTTAAGTGCAATTAACAACGGATCAACAACTCGCCCACCAAGTGCCGCGAGGGCCGTCGCCGCATAAGACCTCGTCTCCAAATCCGGGTCTTTTAGGGCCGCAATCAGCGACGGAACCACTGGTGGCTCCAGCGGTTGGGCGTTGAATATGGACAAAGCCAGAAACAGTGCCGACGAAACACCCATGACGGCGCCTCCCATGAGAACGACAGCCTTCAGTGTAGGGGTTGGGTGCCGGCGGACACAAGGCGGAGGTCACCGCCGGCGGAAGGTGGCCGCCATCAAATTGTCCACAGGGGCGAAGTCGTCTGTCAGTACGGTTGGTTTGCCGGTGGCGAGGTATTGCTTCAGAATGGCGTCGGGCATCTTCTTGGTTCGCATGTCACCGTGGCCTAGCCGTTTCAACGTCGCCTGGAGTGTTGCCGGATCGACCGGCGTCGGTGTGCCAGCGATCACATAGGGCGCGCTCTTGCTCTTTCCTTCCCAGCGTGCTTCGTCGCTGAGCAAACAGACATGGGGAAATGTCTCCTTCATCGTCCGGACGGCGGCGGGAAGTAGCCGACCGCTTCCGAATTCATCGATGATGGTCAAAAGATAAACGCCATCGATTGCCATCGTTCTTTTGACCGCGTCGTTGTATTCCTTGGTCATAATGTGCCAGGGAACCGATAGATCATTGACCGCATCCTGGATAACGAGGTGGTAGTGCCCGGGAGTTGCGGTTTCCTGAATAAACTGCCGGCCATCAACGTTGAACGACTTGATCCTCGTCTGTCGGGTCATGCCAAACACGTTGTAAACTGCTTCGGTCACGCCGGGATCGATTTCGACGACATCCATCGTCGCTTGAGGAATAAACCGTTCGACCCAGCGCGGCAACGTGTATCCGCCGCCGCCGATTACCAGGACATTCGGCCGAGGATGATGATCAGCCGCGACACGGGCAAACTCCGCCTGTATCTGTTCATGGCCATAACCAAGGTAGGAAACATCAGCCTTCCACGCTCGGTTGCCGTTTTCTTCCTGCCACATGCCTTTGGCAGACGAGTGCACGAGTTGATCAAGAACCATATGCCGATGGGTGTCGTCCGCATCCAGCGCTTGGACTCGAATCAAATAATAGTTCGTTTCCTTTTCATACAGGGAACCCTTGCTGAAGCGGAGAAACCGCTCGGCACCCACTGCCAATACCACCATTGCTACGACGGCGACACATGTTGTGCCGACAAACTCAAGCGGTTTGGTCCACAGCCGGCCCACGGGAATCGCCATGATAGACATCACGGCACCAGCACTTGCGAACAGCCGCAACACGCCGAACTCGCCAATCAGGAACCATCCAGTCGCGAACGTGCCGGCAATGGCACCGGCACAGGACCACGCATAGACCCGGCCCGCGACTTGACCCGCGTGATCCCAATCCGTCACCGCCAATCGTGTCACTTGCGGCGAAATGGTCCCGAAGGCGATCATCGGCAACAGGAAAAACGCCGCCGCGTAGATGACGATCTTGGCCTGGAGTGTGTAACCCGAGTCGACAAGTTGAGTGGTGTTGGTCGTCGCATCGAAACTAGCTTGAACCGTTCCAAAGGTCCGGCCGATCCAACCATCAATGGACTGGTGATGTTGACCGACGAGCGCGAACAGCACCAGAATCATCAGCGTGAGCAACCCACATGAAAATAGCGACAAGCTCAGAGTCCGCCGGTGGGTCCATCGGTCGGCTACCCAACCGCCGAGCGAGTTGCCGATGACGACACCGGCCAGCACGACGCCGATGATGCCCGTCCACGAGTAGATCGACACACCGACGGATGGGGCCAGCAATCGGCTCGCGCACAGTTCCAGTCCCATGGAGCAGAAGCTGGCGACAAACACGATCATACAGGCGAGATTGAGTGGCAGCGCGTCGCCCCGACTGACGACAAGTGGCCGATTGTCGCGCACTTTCGTGGCGACAGTGTTCGCGGCGACTTTCGGGACAAAAAGACTGAGAACAAACAGCGATGCGGCGGTGCCGAGGATGATCGCCGTGATGCCGAATATCGCCATCAGCGCGAAGCCGGTGACGAAGTTACCGATGAGACTGCCCAAAGTGCCAAGGGCATACACCATACCGACGATACGGCCGGTGTTGCGGACATCGGGAAGCAGCAATTTGATGGCAACCGGCGTAGTCAGGCTCAAAACAAACGCGGATGGGAAGCACACGAGGAACGTGAGTAGTGCAATGCGCGGAAAGAGCGCGATGGCCCGCACCAGTTCGCCGTCGCCCAATGCACGCACGATGCCGAGAGTCGATAGCAACGCGGCTGCACCGAGCCATAGGAGCAGCCGCAACGTCGTGCCCGACGCCGCCCGATCCGCAAGCCGGCCACCCAGCCAGTTCCCCACGGAGATACCGGCCAGCACCATGCCGATCACCGCGGTCCAAGTTTCCAATGACGAACCGATGTAAGGCGCCAACAGCCGGCCACCCACCAACTGCAACACCAAGAGCGCCGCGTTGGCAAAAAACACGATAAGCCCAACAAGAATCGTGGAGACGTTAATTGAAAACTCCTGCTGGCTCGGCGAACCGTCACTTGAGCGTTGTGACGGCACGAAAGGTTTCACCGCTGTAATCGTCGCAGTTTCACACGGAAGTATGGCTCGAAAAACACCGACGTGCCAGCAGATGCTGACCTGACGAACGCGCAAAGCCTGAGGAACGATAATGCAATGACAACGACTATTCCGGATAACCGGCGCTATCGATATCAATGCCAACTTCAGTCGGGAGAGTTTGTTCGCCGCGCGCTAACTCGCAATCAAACCAATAATATGAGTGAAACAGGCGCATTTCCGGCGTCACCTACCCACCATCGGAACCCTCATGGCCGAACAGTATATCTTCACGATCGAGCAACTCACCAAGACTTACAACAATCGCGAAGTCTTGAAGAACATCTGGCTGTCGTTTTATCCCGGAGCCAAGATCGGCGTCATCGGCGGGAACGGGTCCGGTAAGAGCACGCTGTTGCGGATCATGGCTCTACAAGATACCGACTTTCTCGGCACCGCTCGCGCTGCGCCGGGCATCAGCATTGGCTTTGTGCCGCAGGAACCACACCTTACGCCAGGTAAGACGGTTTTGGAGAACATTGAGGAAGCGGTCGAGCCGATTCGCGGGTTGTTGAAGAAACAGGAAGAACTCGGCGACAAGATGGCGACTGCGGATGCCGAGACCATGGACAAGCTCATGGACGAGATGAGCAAAGTCCAGGATCAAATCGACGCGACCAATGCCTACGACATTGATCGCCAACTCGAATTGGCGATGGATGCCATGCGCTTGCCGCCGGGTGAACAAGCGGTGGAGACCCTGTCGGGCGGCGAGCGCCGGCGTGTCGCACTGTGCAAGATGTTGCTGCAAAAACCCGACATGATGTTGCTGGATGAGCCGACCAACCACTTGGATGCCGAGAGCGTGGCCTGGCTGGAACATTATCTTGGCGCGTTTCCCGGCACCGTCGTCAGCATCACGCACGACCGCTACTTTCTCGACAACGTCGCACAGTGGATTCTCGAACTCGACCGCGGCGTCGGCCATCCGTACAAGGGCAACTACACCGGCTGGATGGAACAGGTGAAGGCCCGGCTGGAGAAAGAAGAGAAACAACAATCGGCTCGTCAGAAACAACTCGACCGCGAACTGGAATGGGTGCGCACCAATCCCAAGGGCCGGCAAGCCAAAAGCAAGTCACGCCTCGCTGCCTATGAAAAACTTGCCGCGCAGGAATACGAGGATCGCGACGACGACATCGTCATGCAGATCCCGCCCGGACCGCACCTGGGTGACCTGGTGATCCGCGCCGAGGGTTTGAAGAAGGCCTATGGCGACAATCTGTTGTTTGAGAACGTGAACTTCGATTTACCGCGTGGTGGCATCGTCGGTGTCATCGGCCCGAATGGCGCAGGTAAGACAACATTGTTTCGCATGATTGCGGGTCAGGAGACGCCGGATGCCGGCAAGCTGCGTGTCGGTGAAACGGTGCAACTCGCATACGTCGATCAGAACCGCGATGCTCTGGTGGCCGATAGCACAGTGTTTGAAGAAATCACCGGCGGCCTGGATACCATCCTGCTTGGCAAACGCAAGGTGGCCAGCCGCGGCTACGTCGCCCGCTTCAACTTCCGCGGCCCGGATCAACAGAAGAAAGTCGGCGACCTGTCCGGTGGCGAACGCAACCGCGTTCATCTGGCGAAACTATTGCGCACCGGCGGCAACGTACTCTTGTTGGACGAACCGACTAATGATCTCGATGTCGATACATTGCGATCTCTCGAAGAAGCCCTGATCAACTTCGGCGGCTGTGCCGTGGTAACAAGCCACGACCGTTGGTTCCTCGACCGAATTGCCACGCACATCCTCGCCTTTGAAGGCGACAGCCAGGTCGTCTGGTGCGAAGGCAACTACCAGGTCTACGAGGAACAACGCCACAAACGCCTCGGCGCAGACGCCGACCAACCGCATCGGATAAAATACCGGAAGCTGCATTAGGAAGTGGAATCGGGAAAAAAATAGTCACGGCGGTTGAAAGGTCGCTCGACGTCACTTCGTCCCCGGCAACGTCTTCTCCCATTCATCCAACACTGCTCGCATCTCGGCCACCCGTTTCGGTTCATTGCGCGCCAGGTTGTTTCGCTCGCCGACGTCGTTGGTTAAGTCAAACAATAAATCGCATTCGCGATCATAGATGTACTTCCAGTTGCCAAGGCGGCAGGCGCGCTGCCCATGTTTCGCATCCGGCCGCGGCAACCGCCAGAACAACGTGCGCTCGCGCACTTCTTTTTGGTTCATCAACATCGGCATCAAGTCGATCCCATCCAAAGCCGCTTGCGGCTTAGCGCGTGCCACTTCCAGAATCGTCGCCGTCCAATCCATAGTGATGTTCGGCTGCGCACACACGCTACCCGGCGGAATCTTACCGGGCCACCGCGCTACTGCCGGCACACGAATGCCGCCTTCCCACAGCGAATATTTGCCGTGGAAGAACGGGCTGTTGTCCGACAGTCGTTCGCCGCCGTTGTCGTTGGTGAAGATGACCAATGTACTGTCAGTGAGCTTCAACTCGTCCAAACTGGCCAGGATCTTGCCAATGCTTGCGTCCATTCGTTCGACCATCGCTTCATAGTCAGCCCGGGTGCCATGTTCGAGGCCATAGTTGTCTTTGTGGCGCACGTCATTCGGATTGTCGGGCCGCTGAAACGGCCAATGCGGTGCGGTGAATGCAACCTCCAGGAAGAAGGGTTGATCGTTCCTCTCCTTCAGAAATTGGATGGATCGATCAGTGATCAAATCGGTGAGATAACCCGGCCTCTCAACAAGTTGTTCGCCTTCATACAGTGCCGGATCACCGTGTGCATCCTTGTGTGAATAATGATCGGCATCAGCGGCGACGATGCCAAAGAACTGACCGAAACCATGGGCCAGCGGACTGAACTCGCGCTTGTAACCCAGGTGCCATTTGCCGAACAACGCCGTCGTGTAGCCGGCCGCCGTCAACGACTTGGCAATGCTCGGGTGTTCGGTGGAAAGGCCGCGATCTTTCTCCGTGTAGCGAATCACCCAATCGAACCCGGCCCATTGCGGATAACGCCCGGTGATGAACGCCGCCCGACTCGGCGAACAAACGCAAGCCGCTGCATAACTATCGGTCAGCCGTACACCCTGCGACGCCAAGCGATCTATGTGCGGCGTCTTAATCGACTTGGAACCATAACACCCAAGGTCGGCGTAACCCAAATCATCCGCGAGAAGGAACACGATGTTGGGCGGTGGTTGGGCGGTACCAGAGATTGGTACCGCCGTTGCACAAATCAGTACGGCGAGCCAACGGATCATGTGAAGCACTCCGAGGTGATCATCCACTACTTCTTCACGAACCGCCGGGCTTTCATCTCAAAGCGCGGCAGCGAAGGTGTGGCAACGACCTTAGGCCGGAACATCAGCTCATCACGTACCGATTGCTCAATACCGGAAAGTAGCGATGGTACATTGGCGTTTGGCAAAGGCTCCACCGTAATCGTCAATTCAGTCATCGCGTTGGACGAGTCGATCTCGACACGGAACTCGGCGACGTCTGGAAAGCGCCTGATGATGTTTTCCAAAGCGGTGGGATAAACGTTGTTGCCGCGAATGTGAATCATATCATCGGCGCGACCAAGAATGCCCCCATCAAGACGCAGACCGCGCGGCGTCATCACGCCACGGACCAGGTCGCCGGTGCGATAACGCACAAGCGGACTATCCACACGGCCAAGGTTGGTCAGCACCAACTCGCCAACTTGGCCGGTCTCAATGAGTTGAAGTGTTTGCGGATCGATGACTTCGGCGTCGTATCCATCCACGATTAACATGCCGCCGGGTTCATCGGCCGTTTCGACGGCGACCGGTCCGATTTCCGTGAGGCCGTAGTGATCGAATACGCGCGCACCCCATGCCGCTTCAATGCGTTGCCGCGTCGCCGGGATCAGGCCCCCCGGTTCGCCGGCGACGATAATCGCGCGCACCGATGATGCCGCCAGATCCAGTTGATCTTTGGCCGCGACCTCAGCCAGGTGCAGCGCATAGGTCGGCGTACAAAGCACGACGGTCATGCGATGATCGATGATCTGCCGGAGACGGGCGGCACTGGTCAAGCCGCCGGCCGGCAAACAGAAGTGACTGCGACTCGCTGATTCGAATGCCGACCAAAAGCCCAGGAAAGGGCCAAACGAAAAGGCGAAGTAGAACCGATCATCGGCTTGAATGCCGACGTGGCGATAGATGATGTCCCACCGGCTGACAATCCAACACCACGATTCCGGTGTGTCGAGCCAGCACAGTGGCTTTCCCGAAGTGGTGCCCGACGTTTGATGCAGTCGTGTGTATTCGGCCAACGGCCGACGAAGATAGGTACCGTACGGCGGATGAGCCGCCTGGTTGGAGACTAAATCGGCCTTCGTGATGAAGTGCGACCCATTCATTTGATCGCGTAACAATACAGCAGTTCCTGATCGCGCAGGTAGAGCTTACCGTTGGCGATGACCGGGTGCGTCCAGATGGCGCCTTGCGGGCTGCGTTTCGACGACTCTTTCGGGATGGTGAAGCGGTCGCGTTCTTCAAAGCCCTTCGACGTGGCGGCAACACGCACCATCGTGCCGGTTTGCTGGCCATAGCAATAAAAGTTGCCATCGGCATAGGCGATGGAACTTGGCTCAATGGCTTTGTCGTTTCGCCAGGTGACATCGCCTTTGAGCAAGTTCTGGCAAACGAACGCCATGCGGTCCTTGTTGTTGGCGTTGCCGTGCGAACCGAAGACATGGCCCTCGTGCAGGATCACGCCGCCGTGGTGATTTTCCAGGTTCTTGTTGGAGTAGACCTTCTCCGCCTTGACGCCGTCGCCGGACTTGCTGAGTTTGAGCAACATGCACTTTGCGCCGTAGTCGGTGGTCGCATAAACATGATCGCCGCTGACGACAGCAGTCGGGATCACCGCGACTTTGTAACCTTCGCCATCGACTCGCCACAGTAGCTTGCCATCTTTGGCTGCCACGCCGGCGACGCCGGAGCCGGTGAGTTGCACGTATTGTCGCACACCGCACGCCTCTGACACCACGACTGACGAGTACGACGCGTGGTCGAGCAGTTCCTTGCTGCGCCAACGGACATCGCCGGTCTTCTTGTCAAGCGCCGCCAGGGTACCGTTGTCGCCGCCGGGTGAGCAAATGACATTGTTGCCATCGACGAGGACCGATTCACTGTAGCCCCACATCGACATC
>JANNLP010000667.1:0-1984 GCA_031396905.1 Gemmataceae bacterium | reverse complement strand
GGGGCGTCCCGGAGGTTGAAGGCAGTCGGAATTGACTTGGGATTACCTCGGCGCGATGACCGCAGGCGGCACTCGGCCGATTGCGCCGGATTCGGCGGCGGCCGCTGCTTGATTCTGTGCCTGCATCGTCGCCAACTCGCGTGACAACGGGAAACTCGGCTCCGGCGGAAAGTACTGCGGTCGATGTTTCAAGTAGTGCGGGCTCGGCAGCGTCATGCCGGCAAGATTGGTTTGGCAGCCGGTCAAACCGCCGGCCATCCCACAAACACCGGCCAATAGCAAACCAATGCGCCGCTGCGTACTCATCGTGGAACTCCCCCCGCGTCCGACTCACCACGCCACCGGGCCGGGTTCCGTCCGTGGAACCAGCGGCAGTCCATTGCCACAAGCCCGCGGTTGGTGGTGATTCGTCGGTTTTATCGGTCGAATGGACAGGTGGAGTTGAGTGGAAATTGTGGATTGCGCCCGGCATTGCTAGCCGCATCAATAGTCGTCTAGCTAGAATCGCCTCATCATCACTCCATTTTTCAGGCATTCGGGAGGCTGCAAAAATGTCACGCACCAGCAAGCTGGTTCATCGCGCTCGCCTCGTTCTCCATTCACTTGAAAACCGATTGGCCCCGGCGAACTACACCGTCAACGCACTGGGTGATGCCGGTTCGGGCAACGGCCTGTTTGGCGACATTCGTTATTGCGTCAACGCCGCCATCAGCGGCGCAGATGTGATCGACTTTGACGCCGCGTTGTTCGCTACGCAGCATGTGATCAACCTCAGTCTGGGCCAACTCAGTTTGACGACAAGTGTTTCGATTACCGGGCCTGGTTCCAATGTCATCACTATCGCAAACACGGCGGCCCAGGGTGCGACATCACGCCTATTCAACGTTTCCGGCGCCGGGGTTATAACAGTTAGTATTTCCGGACTGACGTTGACGGGCGGCAATGCAACGTCCGCCGGCGGCGCAGTAACAATTGCCGATGAAGCCGTCACCTTTACTGACGTGACATTCACCAAGAATTTGACGAATACGACTGGCGGCGGCGCCATCGCGGTCACCACTTCGGGCGCCGTTCTAACATTGCAGAATTGCACGTTGAATGCGAATAGCACTGGCGGAACGACTGCGGATGGCGGCGCGGTTCGCGCGGTGGCGGGGAGCGCCGTCACCATCAATAATTGCACAGTGTCCAACAACACATCGGCAAGACATGGTGCTGCACTCTACGGTGCCGGCGCAAGCTGGACGGTTACTAACACCACGCTGTCGTCCAATACCGGCGTCAATCAGGGTGGCGCGTTTTACTCCAATGGCACACCCGGCGTGCTGCTGTTTCAAAACAACACTATCTATCTCAATAAAGCCGCCGACGGCGGCGCTTTCCGCCTGCAGAATTGCAACACAGAACTACAGATCATCAACTGCACAATCACGGTCAACTCGGCAACCGCCAACGCCGGCGGCATCAATCGCTTCGGCGGCACCGGCTCGATCTATGTGGAAAGCTCGATTATCTCCGGTAATCTGGCGTCGGGCGCAGCGGGTCACCCGGATGTGGAGAATAACGGCACGACCTTTGCCTTCAAGTACTGCGCCATCGGCAATGCCGCCGGGATAACATCGCTGAACGATCAGGGCGGCAACTTGCCTTTCGGCTCGACATTGGATCTCGGCACATTTGGCGGCAATGGCGGCCCAACGTTATCCATCGCGCCACTTCCCGGCAGTTTACTGATCGATGCGGGCTTCACGCCATCCAGTCTAAGTATCGATCAGCGCGGGCAACCACGGCTCATTGGACCAGCGACTGATATTGGTTCGGTCGAGTTTGATCCATCAACGCCGACCGCATCCGGG
Source organism: Gemmataceae bacterium (assembly GCA_031396905.1). Lineage (GTDB taxonomy): Bacteria > Planctomycetota > Planctomycetia > Gemmatales > Gemmataceae > JAIBBI01. Next base: position 128 of record JANNLP010000667.1, on the reverse strand, counting down.
TCGTTTGGCGGCGTGACGACCGCGGGAGGAACCAGTTACACATTTGCGATTACATATGCAGACGACACGGCCATTAGCGTCAGCACTCTCGACGCCAACGATGTTCGCATCACCGGCTCAGGCGGCTT
>JANNLP010000627.1:0-2636 GCA_031396905.1 Gemmataceae bacterium | reverse complement strand
GCACTGGGCCTCGGCGTGCTGACCAACAACGGCGGTGCGACGCCGACGCACCTGCCTTCCACCTTCAGCTTGCTGGTTGATCGTGGCTCGAATCCCGCAGGTCTTGCCACCGATCAACGTGGTCTGAATCGTGTCGATGGTGTCACGGCCGACATCGGTGCGGTCGAAATCGTTTCTCCCGGTTTGCCAGTAGCAGCCGCGGGTCCGTTCGCGGACATCACAACCACTGGCGGCACGACTTACACCATCGTCGTCACATTCACCGACAACGGTGCGATCAATGCATCGACCATCGACAATGCCGACATTCGCTTGCAAGGTCCGAACGGTTTCAACGTGCTCGCCACGTTGATGGGTGTCGATACGCCGGGCAACGGCTCGCCGCGAGTTGCCACGTACCAGATCACGGCCCCCGGCGGCACGTGGAACGGTACTGATGCGGGCATTTACACCATCAGCCTGGAACCCAATCAGGTGCAGGACACCTCGGCCAACTCGGCGTTGTCCGTGACTTTCGGCTCGTTCCGCGCCGATCTGTCCAATACCTACATCGTCACCAATGCCAATGACTCGGGCGCGGGCAGCCTTCGCAGCGCGATAACCGCGGCCAATATCACATCCGCACAAGACACGATCACTTTCGACCCGACCTTCTTTGCCGTGAGTCGCACCATTGGTCTGACCACCGGCGAGTTGTTGGTGGCTGGCCCCGTCAACATCATCGGTACCGTGTGGTCGATGCTGACGGTCAGCGGATCGAACACTAGCCGTGTGTTCAACATCAACGATGGCAGTGCCGCTTCCCATAGCGTCGTGTCCATCTCCGGCATGACCATCAGCAACGGCAAGTCCGGTCCGGAAGGCGCGGGCATTTACCTGTTCGACGAGCTGCTGTCGCTCAGCGGCGTATCGGTGTCGAAGAACGCTTCGACGACCGGTTCGGGTGCCGGCATCTTTGTCGCCAGCAAGAATGCCGTGCTGAACATCAGCGACTCGATCATTGATCAGAACACTTCCGGCCTGGGCATGTCCGGAGGCGGCATCCGCATCGATTCGGCCGCGAACGTGGTCATTAGCCGCACGACAATCTCGGGCAACGTCGCCCAACTCCGAGGCGGCGGCATCTATTTCAACAACGGCGGCAGCCTCACCGTCAGCGATAGCACCATCTCGGGCAACTTTGCACAGGGCAAAGATGGCGGCGGCGTGTACTTCTTCGGTGCCATCAACACTGGCGGCCTCATCTTCCGCAACAGCACCATCAGCGGCAACAGTGCCGCCGGGCAGGGTGGTGGCGTGGCGTTCGTTTCCGTCACCGGGACGCCGACCTTCCAAAACTGCACCATCACGGCCAACACTGCAAACTCCGGCAACGGCGGCGGCATCGCCCGTATTGCAGGAACTAATTCTATCTCGCTGTGCAGCACAATCCTGGCCGGCAACAATGGTGCGAATTCGCCCGACATGGCGTTCGACGCGGCTACCTCCGTGGCTTCGGCTCACAGCTTGATTGGCGTGGCCGACCTCGGCAACTTCACATTGTCGGGCCTGGACAACTACACCGGTTTGGCAGCGACACCGCTTGATCCGATGCTGATGCCGTTGGCAATCAACCTCGGCACGACAAAGACACATGCTCTGATGGCTGGCAGCCCCGCGATTAACACAGGCAGCAACACCGGCGGTTTGAACTTCGATCAGCGCGGTGCCGGCTTTGTGCGAACGTCCGGATCGGCCACCGACATTGGCGCGTTCGAGACACAGTACGCACCGACGGTTCTGAGCATCATCGTCAACGATGGCTCGGCCCAACGCTCGCGCGTAGCCAGCATCACGGTGCCATTCATCACGCTGGTCAACTTCACCGGCGCTCCGGTGAACGCGTTCAAGCTTGAGAAGATCGTCGGCGGCGTGCCGGCGGGTACGGTGAATCTCACAGTTGATCTCACGACGAGCACTGTCGCACAGACGATGGCCAAGCTCACTTTCAGCGGCGGGCTGACCGAGTTCGGCTCGCTGGCCGATGGGCAATACCGGCTGACCGTGGTCGCTGCGAACGTGACCGACGCCAGCGGTCAGTCGCTCGACGGCAATGGCGATGCCACCATGGGTGACAACTTCGTCACCGCTCCGGGCAGCGTCTTCCGGCTTTTCGGCGACGCCAACGGCGATGGTGCCGTTGCGGCCAGTGATTTCATAGCCTTCCGCGTGTCGTTTGCCGGGTCGAGCTTTACCTTCGACTTCGACAATGACGGGTCGGTGTCCGCCAATGACTTCGTTCAGTTCCGGCTGCGATTCGGCAGCTCGATCTGACACGGCCCGCGTTGGCAGGTTGACACTTGCCATTAATTTAACTCCGTAAGGCGGCGACCATTGGTCGCCGCTTTTGTTTTCACTCGTTCGGCGCCGGCAATGCACCCGATGAACCCATGGCCGTTTTCAATCGCCTCGCGTCAGCGGAGATACGTCCCTCGACGCTCCATGCCTCGCCTGGTTAACAACATGTGCGCAGTATCACACAAGCGCGCAAGAACGGTGATGCGGGCGGGGCGATTATGTCATGTGCCGGATCCATCCGCTTGAGGACCCCCTCTCTCACTCGAGGGGCGCTATGCCGGGTCCATCCGCTGAAGCCC
>JANNLP010000536.1:0-9161 GCA_031396905.1 Gemmataceae bacterium | reverse complement strand
TGAGCTGACGGTTTATCCCGACGACCAGGCCCACTTTGTCTTTCGCAGTTCCATCACCGGCGGGCCGATCGAACGTGCTTCCATTCGCGAGCTGGAATTGTTCATCGAGCGCGAATACCCGGACGTGGATTTGGCGACGCTCGACCACGACGTGGACGCCAACGATCCGTATCCGTTGTTTCGCATGCTGCTGCAACCGCTGGACGGCGTGCGGCAGCGACCTGAGTATCATCCCGAAGGCGACGTGCTGTACCACTCGCTGCAAGTATTCGAGCAAGCCAAAGACCGGCGACCTTACGATGTGGAGTTCCTGCTCGCAGCCTTGTTACACGATGTCGGCAAAGGCATTGAGCCACACAATCATGTCGAGGCTGCCGTTCGTTCTCTCGCCGGAGTCGTCACCGACCGCACTATGTTCCTCATTCGGCATCACATGGACGCGCAGGAGTATCGCGAAGGCACGCTATCGCCGCGCAAACGCAACAAGCTCAAACAATCGGAAGACTTCGACGACTTGCTGCTATTAGCTGAATGCGACCGTGCCGGCCGAGTGCCAGGTGCGGAAGTTGACACGCTTGACGAGGCGCTCGCATACCTGCGCGAATTGGAGAGCGAGAATGAAGGCTAACCCGTAGGCGGGGTCGCTGACCCCGCCTACTCGACGACAGCTCAATCCTGCATGAAGTAATCGCGCGGACTGCGAACGTAGGGATGCGATTGGAAGGCAAGCGGCGCATTCACGCGGCGGGTCGGTGCATTCGACGGGCATGGGGCCTTTACGTGGCTCCAGCATTTGCCAGCAAAGTAGCCGGGCCGCCAGCTGAAGGAACTTCGGCAGCCTTCATCACTCGTGCCGCAGTCCGAGCAACTGTTGGCCGAGGGTGGATTGGCCGAGGCTGTGCCGGCCAGGGCGAGGGTCAATCCGAACGCCAAACCGGCGAGCAATGTGCGCATGGCGAATCCTTTCGCGTATCGTCCGTGAATCGTGACCACAACGGTTTCATCGACCATTTGGGTAAAACACCACAACGGAACAAGCGGTGAACCGTCTTGCGAGGTTCCGGTCGCAAGCACCGCGCCGCCCAGACCGATTGCGCCGGTTGCATGGCTTAGATCAGGGAATTACGCTGCCGAATCGCTGTCCAGATGACGAAGGCAATGAGGCAAATAATAATGCCGGACAAAGCGGTCGCGGCCGTGGTCAGCCAACTGACGCTCGGGTTGTCGGTCGCCCGCAGATTGGGCAACAGTTGCGAGAGTTCACTCTCGACCAATCGCCGAATCTCGCTTTCGGCGCTGTCCCACATCAACGTTACATTACAGTTGGCAGGCAACGTCAGTAGTGCAACTGAGGCTGTGGCAATCGCGGAACGAAGGTGATCGGCGGCACTACCGCTTGTTGCGGGACTGGCGACAATTTCATCGGTGAGCTGCAGGTCGTAGCGCAGATTGTGGCGTTTCCACACGATGCCCAACCGACCAAAAATGTACTCAATGGCCGCAGGCACACTCTTGGTATCGATGTTGTACAGGACAGTGACATGACGACGGCGGCCGATCAGTATCGTGGCACCGCCGACCGCCGCGATGAATACGAACGCCCACATCGCCAGTGCCAGGATATCGCCTTCACCCGTGAATCTCCGCCAGTCGGTGACCGGTGCCTTTGTCAAAAGTCGTCGCCAACCCGCGTCCAATCCCGCCAGTATTAATGGGCCGCCGGCAAGTAGGAATCCTGAGGTCGCCAGTAACACTCCCGCACAATCCCAGGTGCCGGGTATCATGCTGGCGCGCCGGCGCGTGTTTAGGCCAATGAGCAGGACACAATACACCAACATTGGAAACAAACCGATGATGCCGACAATCACAATTCGCTGCTCGGTTATGTGCATGATGGCAATCGTAAACCCATGATAGATCAATGCTTGCCGCGCGGGGGTTCGAGTTCAATCCGCGATTGACCCCGCGATGATTGGCGGCTATTCCCGGCGTTCCACGGAGGGTCGGGCGATGCGCTTATCGAGAATGTGGCAGATTTGGGCCGTATCGGCAACTGCAACCGTTTTTGTTGTCGCAGGATGCGGCAAGAAGGACGTGTCGAACGCTGGCCCGGACGGCCGTGGCACGCCTGTGCTTTCGGTACCCAACGGCAGTTCAACACCGGTCGCCGCGCTCAACCTCGCGCAGACATTTGCCGAAGCCGTATCGGAAGATAGCCCCGGCAATCAGCAACCGCCGCCCGATACGACGATGGCGGGGCAGTCCACGGCCAAACTTCGCGTCGAAGTGCAAAGGCTGTGGGACACGATCAAGTTTACGACACCAGCCGGCAAGTCAATTGTGCACGTCGCGCATTTCGACACCGAGTTCGGCAAAGTTCAAGTACAACTGCTGCACGAGATCGCGCCAAACCATGTGCGCAACTTCGTTGCTCTCGCAAAAACTGGTTTCTACAACGGATTGGTCTTCGAACATATCATTCATGGCCAAGGCGACGACTCTCCGGAGTCCGTGCTGGAACTGGTCGAAGGCGGTTGCCCGCTAGGCACCGGCGAGCCCGGAGTTGGGCATCTCGGCTACTGGCTTAAGCCTGAATTCAATGACGCTGTCAAACACGAACCTGGCATTATGGGCGCATTTCACGACGACAACCCGGAATCCGCCGGCTGTCGCTTCTACATCGCGCTCACCAACGCCCCCGCGATGGATGGCAACTTCACAGCGTATGGCAAGGTAGTGGCTGGGTTGGACGTGATTCGTACAATCTCGAAACAGCCGAGAATTGACGGCAGCGTGCAACCAGTGAAGCCCGCCGTGATCCGCTCCGTGACGATTGAAACGCAGGAGGTACGGTAGTTTTTGATACGCCCGCGGGACCGGGGAGGGGTTCCACGCACAAGGCAGTTGTGAACCTGGTCAGGCCGGAAGGTGCAGCCATAAGCAGCGAACCTTGGTGCAGTGGGAGTGCCTCTTCTCGCGGACCGCGGGCACCTTTTTCATCTTGACGACACAACATGGCCAAACGAAAGAGTGAGCCTGAACCCACATCCGAACCGTCGGCCCAGGAATACACGGTCGTCGCCCGTCGTTATCGCCCGCAACAATTCGATCAACTCATTGGCCAGGAATCCACCGCACAAGCTTTGATCAATGCACTGTCGGGAAACCGCGTTGCCCACGCCTATCTGTTCACCGGTGCTCGCGGCGTGGGCAAAACCAGTTGTGCACGCATTCTCGCGAAAGCACTGAATTGCGAAAAAGGTCCGACAGCAACGCCCTGCGACGAGTGCGAAATCTGCAAGGGCATCATTTCCGGCGACGATGTGGACGTGCTGGAAATCGATGGCGCCAGCAACAACAAGGTTGATGAGATTCGCGAGCTGCGTGGCAACGTCGCCTTTCGACCATCCCGAGCCCGCTATAAGATTTACATCATCGACGAAGTCCACATGTTGACGGCGGCAGCATTTAATGCATTGTTGAAGACGCTGGAAGAACCGCCGCCGCATGTGAAGTTCATCTTCGCCACCACCGAAACGAGCAAGATTCCAGTTACGATTCTGTCGCGTTGCCAGCGTTTCGATTTCGGCATGATACGCGCGGAGAGCATCGCAAAGCATCTGCATGCCATTGTGAAACAAGAGAATCGCGAAGCCGATGATGCCGCGATCGACCAGATTGCGCGGCGGGCGGCCGGGTCAATGCGTGATGCCGAGTCGCTGCTCGACCAGTTGCTTTCGTTTGGCGAGCGGGTAACTCCAGAGCTCGTTCACAAGCTGATCGGCACCGCACCGGCCGAGCGCGTGGCCGCAATCGCCACATCGATCTTTGGCCGAGATACGAAAGCAGCGATTGATATCTTCGCGGCGGCACTGCGTGAAGGATCACAGGCCGGCGAGTTGCTGGATCAACTGATCGAATTCTGGCGCGACTTGATGCTAGCGGCCAGTTGCGGTAGCGACGTGCCGGGCCTGGTCAACCCTGTTCAGGTGGTCAAATCAGTTGCGAGCACTTCCACGTTGGATGTTGTGTTGGCTGGGTTGGATGTGTTGACAATCGCCAAAGCACGATTGAAATTCACGAGTCACGGCGCGCTGTTAGTTGAAATGGCTATAGTTCGACTGTCACGACTTGACCAACTATTTACTGTTAGCGACATGTGGTCGCTGTTGCAATCGGCTCGCAACGAAGCTCCAACTGCCGTCAACTCAAGACCGTTTTCTGGTGCTGGGTCACAGTTACCGAATAGTTTCGACGAAAAAAAAAAGATGACGATTTAGGCCCTAGCGACATTATTCTAACGCCGGAATCGTCGCAACATGTTTGGAATGAAGTTCTTAGGTCGTTAGGACCAATGCTAGCCGGTGATCTCGCTAAAGCCGCTCTCCCTGCAATTTTCGCGCCAAATACTGTGGTAGTCCGCTTTCCGGCAGGCTACAATCGCCAGTACACGACGTGTGCGGAGGCGGGACGGCAACAGAAGATTCATGACGCCTTTCGCCGAGTTACTGGAGTATCATGGACGGTACGGCTTGAAGTGGCACCGGATTTGCTGCCGGCTCGCAATGAATCAGCGCCGATTGAAGTTGCCACGCCGATAGCCGCCACACCGAGGGACCCGTTGATCGAAGCGATCAAGGTATCTTTGGATGCGCGGGTGATGCGAATCGACGAGGGCTTCGGTGTGGCGTCGAGCGTGGCGGTGCCCGACGATGAGACGCCGTGGGCGGCGACTGAGGAGGAATAGCATGTTCAAAGAAATGACGCAGATGGCCGGGCTGATGGGCAAACTGCCGCGCATCAAGGATGAATTTGCCAAGTTTCAGGCCAAGGCCGGCGACATCACCGCAGAGGCGAAAGCTGGCGGCGACATGGTAACGGTCCGCGTCAATGGCAAAATGCAAGTGCTGAGTTGCCGACTGAATGCCGAGACGGCACCACTGCACGACCGGGAGATGCTGGAAGATTTGATTGTCGCCGCAACAAACTCGGCATTGGAGAAAGTGCGCACGCTGATCGCCGACGAGGCGCGGCGCGTAGCGGATGACATTGGTCTGCCGCCGGGTTTCAACATTCCGGGGATCAGCTGATGGATGGACCGGTCGGAGCCATCGACCGCTTGGCGGCATCGTTCGCCAAGTTGCCGGGCATCGGACCCAAGTCCGCCGAACGCATTACGCACTTTTTACTGGCCGACGAACACAAGGTTGCCGCCGAGATCGCGACGGCCTTGCACGATGTCACGGAAAAAGTGCGACCGTGCCGCGAGTGTTTCAACCTGACGGAAGGCGGCTTGTGCAAGGTGTGCAACGATGTCCGTCGCGATGCCACCACCGTCTGCGTGGTGGAAACACCGCGCGACCTGATGATGCTGGAGCGTGTCGGCACTTATCGCGGCGTATACCACGTCCTGGGTGGTCGGCTCGCCCCGCTCGATAACTGCGGACCGGAGAAACTCACTGCCGACGCACTCATTCGTAGAGTGCAGCGTGGTGAGATTCAGGAGATCATCCTGGCGACGAACCCGACTCTTGAAGGCGACGGCACGGCACTTTATGTGTCGAATCTGTTGGCTAGCACCGGAGTAAAGATCACACGATTGGCCCGCGGTCTGCCGTCCGGGTCATCGCTGGAACTGGCAAACACGCAAATGTTGTGCGACGCCCTCGACGGGCGCCGCGTGTTCTAAGGAACCCGCATGAGCGGCATGAGCCTGAATCTGCATCTCGGCCAGCGGCAGGAACAGCGGCAAATCCTCGCGCCGCGCATGATCCAGTCGATGGAGATTCTCCAGTTGCCGGTCATGGCTCTGGAGGAGCGGCTGCAACAGGAGTTGGAAAACAACCCGGCACTGGAACTTCGGGAACCGACGGAAGACGATTTTCAAGATGACCCCGGCGATGCGCCGGCCATTGATGAGCGACCTGACGAGTCGTCCACCGATTTCAACAAACTGGATGTTTTTGAGCGCGGTCTCGATGAACCACTTTACGAAGATCATCGGCCATCACGTTCGTTTATCGACGAGGCCGGCGAGCGCAAGATGGACGCGATGGCCAACGCGCCATCGCGACCGCAGTCCCTGCAGGACTATCTCGAAGAACAGTTGGCATACATCGAAGCGCCGGAAGATGAACTCGAACTTGTTCGGTATGTGATCGCGCACATTGATGCGCGCGGTTATCTCAACGCCAAGGTGCCGAAAGACACTGATCCGCTGGTCGAGTTGGCGCGTTGTTACACGCCGCGACAAGTCGATCGTGAAGATGTCGAAGACGCGCTAATGACGATTCAGAAGCTCGACCCCCCCGGTGTGGGCGCGCGCGATCTGAAGGAATGCCTGTTGTTGCAAATCGATTTCGAGACGCCGCACCGCGAAGTTGTAACGGCGCTGGTGGAACATTTACATGAAGTACTCACGAATCGCTTGCCGCTTTTGCAGAAGACGACGGGATTCGATCTCGATGAATTGCAGGAAGCGATTAGTGTCTTAAAGCGACTGAATCCCAGCCCCGGTTCCAAGTTTGACAGCGAGCACATTCCCTACGTCACTCCGGATGTCGTCGTCGAACGCAATGAGCAAGGCGATTATGATGTTCGTCTGGTGGACGATTGGATTCCCGAAGTCCATATTCCGCGTTCAGTGATCGAAATGTCGCGGGATCGATCGGAAGATCCGGAAGCACGCAAGTACATCAAGAGTAAAATTCAGGCGGCAAGTTGGCTGATGGACGCTATTGTGCAACGCAAGAACACTTTAGAGCGTGTAACACGGGCCATCGTTCGGCGGCAGCGGGCGTTTCTCGATCAGGGACCGGAGTTTATCGAGCCGCTCAAGATGCAGGAGATTGCCGACGAGGTGAAGATTCACGTCACGACCGTGAGCCGGGCCGTGGACGAGAAGTGGGCACAGACGCCGCGCGGCATTTTTCCGCTGAAGCGATTCTTCGGAGGCGGCACGCAAACGGCCAGCGGTGAAAACGTCGCCTACGAGACCATCAAGAACAAACTCATCGAGATGATCGGCAACGAAGACAAGTCCGAACCACTTTCAGATGAAATCATCGTCAAGCAGTTCACCGCCATCGGTTACCCCGTCGCTCGCCGCACGGTCACCAAGTATCGCAAGATGTTGAGTATCCCGAGCTCCCGCGAACGACGGGATTGGTCGCTTCCCGCCAAATAATTATGACCATGAATATCGATGAATTTCGCAAGCAAGCTGCCATCATTCGCACCGGCGGCGGCAAATCCGCCATCGAACGGCAGCACGCCAAAAAGCGGCTGACAGCCCGGGAGCGGATCGCCAGACTGATCGATCCAGGAACGGAGTTATTCGAGATTGGCATGTGGGCCGGATTCGGCATGTACACCGAGTGGGGAGGCGCACCATCCGCTGGCGTGGTCACCGGCATCGGCTCGATTCACGGCCGCAAGGTCATGGTGATCGCCAATGACGCTACCGTGAAAGCCGGGGCGTTCTTCCCGATGACGTGCAAGAAAGTGTTGCGGGCACAGCGTATCGCCAACGAGAACCGATTGCCGCTTGTTTACTTGGTGGACTCGGCCGGCGTGTTTCTGCCTCTGCAAGACGAAGTGTTTCCCGATGAAGACGACTTTGGCCGCATCTTCCGCAACAATGCCGTGATGTCGGCAGACGGCATTCCTCAAATCGCCGCGATCATGGGCAACTGCGTCGCCGGTGGGGGCTATCTGCCGGTGATGTGCGACAAATTGTTGATGACCGAAGGCAGCGGCCTTTATCTCGCCGGGCCGGCCCTCGTGAAAGCCGCAATTGGCCAAACCGTCAGCCACGAGGACCTGGGCGGCGCGGCCATGCACGCCGCCGTCAGCGGTACCATCGATTTCCGCGAGGCGGATGATGACAAGTGCATTGAACGCCTGCGCCGCCTCATCGACATGTACCCAGCCGATGCACCTAAAGTTGATACCAAGCGAACTGCCGGCAAAAGTACGAAGTCACTCAGCGACATTACCCGCGCATCGGAGTACGATGTCCGCGATGTGCTCACTGTCATTCTCGATGACGCGCCGTTCGACGAATACAAAGCGGAGTTTGGCCAAACCATGGTTTGCGGTTATGGCCGGCTCGGCGGTACGGCCATCGGCATCGTTGCCAATCAACGTCAAAGGTGCAAACCAGCACAGGGGCCATTGCAATACGGCGGTGTCATTTACGTGGAGACCGCCGATAAGGCCGCCCGCTTCATCATGGATTGCAATCAGAGCCGGACACCGATCCTGTTTATTCAGGACGTGAACGGCTTTATGGTCGGCAAGGATTCCGAACAAGCAGGCATCATCCGCGCCGGCGCGAAGTTGGTGAATGCCATCAGCAATAGCGTGGTGCCTAAAATCACCCTCATTGTCGGCGGCTCTTATGGCGCGGGCCACTACGCCTTGTGCGGCAAAGCCTTTGACCCGCGATTCATGATCGCCTGGCCCAACGCACAGTACGCCGTCATGGGCGGCAAACAGGCGGCCGACACCTTACTTGATGTGCAGGTGCAAACACTCAAGAAGCGCGGACATGAGCCTGATGTTGCCGAAATGGAACAATTACGGAAGGCTGTTAACGCCAGCTACGAAGAGCAAACAGATATTCGCTTCGCCGCAGCGCGTTTGTGGGTGGACATGATTATTGAACCGGATCAAACACGCGCAACATTGTTGACGGCTTTGGAAGTGGCCACGCGGTACGACGCAGGCAAACCATTCAAGACGGGCGTATTGCAAGTGTGATCACGCGATTGGGCGGCCCGCCCGCACGGCATTCTCACGACAGAATACACGCAGGACACCGCGCGGCAACGCGCGGACCTTGCCAATCGTTGCCTTGACAACTACCGCAGGTGACAGCTTCGGCGTCAAGAGGCCGATCGTTTCGCGTGTCTCGGATAGAAACGTGCATGGATTGTTTTCGTCGACATATGTGAAGTTCAGCAGGTGGCGCATACCCGTCAACGCAACGTCGAAGCCCGCCGCGATGGGCTGCTCCTGATCACGGGTACAATGAATCGTCAGATCTTCGACCCGGCCGTAGTGCACATAAATAAACCGCGTGATCCAGCGACGAACCGATAATACACGGCGAAACTCGGCGAACCGATTCCACGCCAATACAGCAATGATCGCCAACA
>JANNLP010000506.1:0-23370 GCA_031396905.1 Gemmataceae bacterium | reverse complement strand
GCGCACGAACGCGGCTGGCGGACGATTCTACCCGGTCTTTAATTTTGCCGCACCAACAGGCCGTTTTGGTGCCTGCGATTATTGCTTGTCGTTGATTGATCGGGAGTGTAGAATTCCAAACACTCAAACGAGAGCTTATTGACTTTGGCAGGATACCACAAAAGGAGTCGTCAAAATGGCTCGCTCGGACGGAGTGGATTCGCCGCTCCACAGATTCGGCGAAGCGCAAGTCAGCGCAAACACTTTCGAAGTTTTTAACGATCGGCGGCCTGACTGGTGCTTTTACGGCTTCGAGGACAACCGTGTCAGCGGTTGGTGGCAATGGGTCGGAAACTCGTTTCAACGCACCTATCTCTCGATCGAAGCGGGCATTCAACCGGATTTTCTGTCGTCATTTCTCAAAGAGAACCTTGTCGTTGATGCCGGCCACTCCGAACAAGTTTGCGTGATTGCCGTACTCGATGGGGCAGCGGAATGCAGTTTTCACCATTTTGATCGGCATCGAGACAACGGTATCAGGGAAGCCGTCGACCTTGTCGAGAGCAAAGACGCCTTGTTTTATCAGCATTGCTTTCACTCGCTTGAATTTTTTGGCGGACAGTTTTCGCCCAAACTCACTGCTGGCACTGGTGACAAAGGCAACAGTCGGTTGTTTCAAGATGGCATCGCCAGTGTGTTTGATGGCGACAATGCGGCCGCCCGCGCAATTGCTGCCGCACTCGCATTGCATCGGGATCTGAATGAATCCAATGTGCGGCAACTGCGGAGTTGTTATGACCAGATACACGCCCGCGTGACCATAGGGGATACGTGGGAGTCTGCCATCGCCAACTTGGGCTCGGCTCGTCGCGGTGAAACTCTGATGGACAGACTCTTGGGCGATCATAAAGACTGCGGCATCGAGGACGTGGTTTTGGGTGCGGGAATTAGGTTTGCTTCCGCGACGACTGCAATGCCCAACGTACCTGAATTCATGGCGACTCGATCATGCGCTGTCGAGCTCCCACCCCCCGACATGGCCTTACACTACGGTTGATGAAGCAACTCATTGCGTTTGAGTGATTTTTGCAGCGGCCACCGCATCAACACGTGACCACGATCGGTTTGGAAGGAATCGTCATGCCGTTCAATCCCCAGTCGTTCCTGAGCGCATGTCTGGATCAGGGCAAGACTTTCGCGGGGCATGGCAACATCACTGATGCAGAAGATAAAGCGGTCGCTGCCCTCATGCACAAATTGATGGGTTTTGCCCTGAAACTTCAGAAATCGAAGGCGAGAACAAACACCACGAAACGCCAACTCATGATGATGATCGCTGAAGCAAGCAAGCCGTTGATTGAACACGGTCAGCCGCCAATACCGTATGTGCGCATCGAACCCATCTGCACCGCTTTGGGATTCTACTCCTCCCCCGCACTGCCCCGCGAATACGCCCGCGCCTTTTCTCCGATCTCGTTCATCGCGGTCGCTAATGTGCTTTATCAGCACCTGACGTGACGCACGACCCTATGCCATCGCGCATTCCTTCTCGCGACACTGCTTAAAAAATGCCGCCGTTTCGTCAATCTTGGCTCCCATTCCCGAACGAAAAACACCGGCGAGGTATTGCCGTGATTGATCATCCAGCGACTTCCACCATATGGCAAACTGCGTTTCGTTTTTCTTGCCGCCGATTTGCAATTCGTCTTCATAGCGGCAGTAAAGCTCATAGAGAGCGGCAGGGTCATGCGTATCCAATGTCGATGCCGCGCCGTTGTCCGAATGAAGCGACGTTGGCACTCCCGCAGATGACTTGTTGGATTTCGTCATGGGGGCAACCTCCTACTTTGAACATTTGTACACTTCTGGCCTGCCAGAGTGACAAATAGCAAAGCGCCGTGCATTTGCAAGGCGAATGACGTGCCGTTCCCGCTCGATCCCTGAACGCCTGACACATGAGGCTAACTCCGTAACAACTGCGTCCCCAGACAGTAATGATATCCGAAGGGAAAAGGCCTCGGAAGTGCAGTAGACCCGTGCCGGCTCGTGAATGCGACAATTGAACTGGAACATTGGCTCCAGATGGTCGCCGCTAACTCGCGGGGTAGAGCCATCAATTATGTCCGCCTCCTCCACCATCGAATGGACTGACGCCACCTGGAACCCGGTGCGGGTGTTTACCAGGATCAGTCCGGGGTGCGAGCATTGTTATGCCGAGACGTTTGCCGAGCGGTTTCGCGGGGTGCCGGGGCATCCATATGAGCAAGGGTCTGATTTGCGGTTGGTGCCGGAGAAGCTGGGCGATGATTGACAATCATCACTTTGAAGTGCAACTCATCGGAGCGATGATGCATGACAACTCTGTAGTTGAAGACGTGCTGGAAGCGTTAAGCGTCCAGGATTTTCGAGACACCGATCATCGACTCGTTTTCGAGTCCCTTGCATCGATCCATCATTCAGGATTGCCGGTGAACCTCGTCAACATTGCCGACCACCTTGGCGTCGATGGCATATTGCGATTGCAAGCGGGCTACGTAAAGCTCGCCGACCTTTGGGAAAGCGCCAGTCGCGAAACTGAAATTCGAGAATTGATTGCAATGCTAAAGCTCTCAAGTGCGAGCTGATTCTGCGAATCCCACCCGTTGCAAGGTGGGCTTTCCGACGAGGGCACTTCGCCGAATCGTCCACGCACCCAACCTGTCCGTTGCTTGGTGTTCCGGTAGGATTCCTCATACGGTTACGGGCCGTAGCGCAGCCTGGCTAGCGCGCCTGCTTGGGGTGCAGGAGGTCGTGGGTTCAAATCCCGCCGGCCCGATTTTGACGCAAATCAATCCTCCATAGGAGGTTGTGAATTGACCATCATTATTTGATTGCGCTCGAATTCCGATACAAGGGGTCGGAAACGGGCAGGATCGACACCAATTCTTGTAAGCCATGTAATCCACGACCTGCAATTGGCATCTGTGATTGCATCCGTTCGTGAGCTGTAAGCTGTGTTTAATTGAGGTTGAAGCACATTGATGGCCCGACCGCGTGGGCACATCAGCGCATAATCCTTCAAGTTTCTTGAAGGATAATGTATGACCCGATCAACTTGACAATCGGATGCGCTCCATTCAGCAAGTGGATGGATGACCACGACCTGTGTGTGAAGGAAATCGGCAAGGCTGACCGGGGTTTGCGACAAACATCTGGCCTACCTGCCAGGAATGAGCAAAGTGTCGAGGGCATGCGACGATGAACCTGGCAAGGACAGCCCCGATGGGAAATAGTCTCGCGAATGGGCCCGTGCCAGCGAATGAGTGTTTCCTTTTCCGATTAGCTCGAACGTGCCACCCGAAGAGCGAGTGCCTTAGGCTTTCCGCGGGCGACCACGCCGCGGCGGGCGCGGGCGCGGATGCAACGTCTGTGCGAAAGCGGCCAAGTGAGCCATCGCGTCGCCACAGGTGCTATAGACAATTTGCGAGCGGATTTGCTCCGTGATCGCGCGTCCACCGATTGCGACAGCAACCCCGGCCTTTTCGGCTTGCCGATATAATTCGCGATAGCCGGCGATGAATCCGGCGTCATCGGTCAAATGCGAAACCGTGAGCCAGAGCAAGCGTGGTCGCAGGTCTTTTATCGCTTTCTGAAAACTTTTGAACGGTGTGCGCGGGCCCAGGTTCACGGCGTCCCACCCGGCGTCGAGCAGTACCATCTGTGCCAAGAGCGTGGGCAGGACCGTTTCGTCATGCTCCGGCGCCCCGCCGACGGCCACCGGTCGTTGCTTCCCGGCCCGCGCCTCAAGCACGCCTTTTAGTACATGAAGAGCGCTGGTGCATAATTGCGAGGCGCGATGTTCTTCCATCACATCAATCCGGGACAGTTCCCAATCACGGCCAATGCGTTGCATGGCCGGCGCAATAATCTGGTCAGCCAACTTGTCAATGCTCAGGCCTCGGCGATATTCACCATGAAGCACTGCACGCGTAGATTCGGCATCACCGGCGATCAACGCGCGATAAAACTTGTCCGCCAACTGGGGAACATTCAGCACCTTCTGGGATCGCCTCTGACTACTGAGTTGTGACAAATCCACGTGAGGAAGATCGCCGCGCCGGGCGAGCTGTAGGACATCCGCGACGAGGAGCTTGCGATGACCACCCGCGGTCTTGTGGGCGGGCAATACGCCCTCATCGACCCACCGCTTCACCGTGCTCACACTCACGCCGAGGGCCTTAGCTACGGCGATAGTGCTGATGTAGTTGGTGGTTGCATCCAAGGTCATAGGTCCACAAAAGCCATATCCAGGCAACGCGGGCACCGCTCGCCGCTTCATCTGCATTCATGATACAATATGGACGTTTCATTCACAACTAAAAGCCAACATTTAGAAAACTTACATGTTATGCCTTGACTATCCAAGGCGCGGCGGTAACATAACGTGAACGTTTTGGACGTTTTAAGAATCCGGCTCGGCCCGGTTCTTTCGGCTTCACGGTTTGGCCAATGCTTTACTTGAGGCGAGCACGTAACTCGCCGGAGTATGGTGCCGATCCACAAAACGAATAGGTGGCACAAGGGACATCATGAAAAGTCGAATGTTCACGG
This sequence comes from Gemmataceae bacterium, assembly GCA_031396905.1. Lineage (GTDB taxonomy): Bacteria > Planctomycetota > Planctomycetia > Gemmatales > Gemmataceae > JAIBBI01. The sequence continues at coordinate 18,801 of JANNLP010000506.1, read as the reverse complement.
CGGCAATAATCGTCGCAGGTTTGTTCTGCGTTGGGGCCGTAAGCCGAACCACGGCTTCCGACCAAAATGGCAAAGATATCGTTGACACAGCGGTTGGAGCGGGTAGCTTCAAAACGCTCGTCGCCGCAGTCAAGGCGGCTGACCTCGTTGGCACTCTAAAGGGCGAAGGGCCGTTCACGGTCTTCGCTCCGTCGGATGAGGCGTTCGCCAAGATTCCGAAGGAAAAACTCGAAGCGCTGCTTAAAGACAAAAAGGCGCTGGCTGCGGTTCTCACGTATCACGTCGTTTCCGGCAAAGTCATGGCGGCTGATGTTGTCAAATTAACCTCAGCTAAGACGGTACAGGGCCAACCCGTGAGTATCGTGGTCAAGGGCGGCAAGGTGATGATCAACAACGCCAACGTCGTGAAGACGGACATCGCCTGCAAAAATGGCGTCATCCATGTGATTGATACCGTGATAATGCCCCCGGCCGAGACGAAGGATATCGTCGATACGGCGGTCGGTGCGGGCAGTTTCAAGACGCTGGTCACGGCCGTCAAGGCGGCGGACCTTGTCGACACATTGAAAGGCGAGGGCCCGTTTACCGTGTTCGCTCCGACCGATGAAGCCTTCGCGAAGATCCCCAATGAGACGCTTGAGGCTCTCCTGAAGGACAAGAAGGCGCTCGCAGGCGTGCTCACCTACCACGTTGTTCCAGGTAAAGTCATGGCAGCAGATGTGGTCAAGTTGCAGAGTGCCAAGACCGCCCAAGGCAAGACGATTGAAATCGTCGTCAAGAACGGCAAGGTGATGATCAATGGAGTCAACGTCGTGAAGACGGACATCGCATGCAGCAATGGCGTCATCCATGTGATCGACGGGGTGCTCATGCCATCCGAGGCGAACAAAATCGGTGCTGCCGCGGCTCGAACGATGATCGAGCGAGCGATTGCGCACGGCGTAAAGACCTTCAACTCCGGTGATCACGCAGCGTGCTCTGACATATACATGGCAACGATGCGTGAAATCGTTGCAAACGGCGACAACACGCCTGAACACATCGTTTCGAACATGAAGCTGAATCTTGAAAAGGCGGCCGCTACGAGCTGCCCAACTGAAAGATCTTGGGTTCTCCGTCGCGGCCTGGATCATGCCTATGCTCGGATGACGGGGATTCATTAGTTCCCACCGGTGAGACCATGCCGGGCGGCGAACTCGTTACGGTACATCTGCCGGCGTAACGCTGACGTAATCAGGCCAGGCTCCTCCCAGAAAGAGGAGCCTGGTTCCGTCGCACATAGCCTGATCGTCGCGGCGGTCGATTGGAAGAGCAGTTTGTTCTTTTCAAGGAGGAAGTAATGCTTGTCTTGACTCGACGCGTGGGTGAAGAAATCGTAATCGGGGGCGACATTCGCGTGAAAATCGTCGCGTTGCACAATCAACGTGTCCGAGTAGGAATCACGGCCTCTCCTCAGGTGGCCGTGCATCGTGAAGCAGTCCATCTACGCCAACAGGAGTTTATCGACTGCCCAGCTAGTAAAGACAACTGTGCATGTGAATTGGGGGTCGCTTAAGCAATCGGTATCAGCGAATTCTCCACTGTCTATGCAGCACCTAGCTCACGAGATGACTACAAGTGAATATCCAGCAATTCATCATCGGCGCATCGATCACGACGTTGTGCGTCATTCACGGCGCGGCAGGAGATCAGCATCGAATCCAGTGTCTCGAGAATAATTCGAAAGTACTTGTTACCGGCACATTGTTGGTTAATTTTCGTAATGCAGTTACGGTTGGGAGTCGACTGGCAGTTGTTGAAACAACATCTAGTCCTGCCTGGCGCTTTTGCTATGCAGCGTTCGTGATCTCAATCTCATGCGACGCATGGGATCTGCAACCAAGGAGTGTTTGATATGACTGACATCGTTGACACCGCTATTGCCGCCGGCAACTTCTCCACTCTCGTGAAGGCTGTTCAGGCAGCCAGTCTCGTCGAGACGTTGAAGGGGCCAGGCCCGTTCACCGTGTTTGCCCCGACCGATGAAGCATTTGCCAAGCTGCCCGCCGGTACGCTCGACGCGGTTCTCAAGGACACGGCAAAGCTGACGTCGATCCTTACGTACCATGTTCTTCCGGGCAAGGTCCTGGCCAAGGACGTGGCCGGATTGAACGGCAAGTCCGTCAAGACAGTTCAAGGCGGAATGCTGACAGTGAACACCACCTCCGGTGTGAAAATCGGTAACGCAACTGTTGTGAAGGCTGATGTTGACACAAGCAATGGCGTGATCCATGTCATCGACACGGTGCTCCTCCCTGCTTGATCCGGGTCGGCACATCGAGCCGGGCATCGCCGCTCGCGATGCCCGGCTTCTATTGTCAAAACGAATTAATCGTCCACAAGTAACTAACTCTTGTAATCCCTATCGGAGACTCAAATGACTGCTGAGCAAACAACCAACTGGCCCGACTTTGCGATTGGGCTTTATGATCGACTCACCGGCCGCAATGCCGAAATCACCTACGAGTTCGGTGATATGCGCGTCAAGATCCCCAGTGGAACCGGTTCGAAAGCCGAGCACGCTGAATGGATGCTGAGCGGTACGTTGAAGGTCCGCACAAAGGATCTCAGTAAAGGCCCAAACTGAGTTTGGCCGGCCGTCTCGATGGCTACTTCGACGGTCGGCCGGTCAGCATCATCGCACACGACCGTGAAGTGACTATCATAACGAGCCGAATCAGCACGCTGCTCCGTATGCGCAGTAACTGGAAGGCAATCGCGCCAGCGCTCGCTAGGGTGTTCCAACGGGCCGATATCAAGCTGATGACAAAAATTGGTAGTTTTGGAAACGTGGAGATACTGCCTAACCCAAACTACTTGATTCGTCTTCTCCTACCGCGGGAGTGACATCGGAAGAAATCGCATGAACCCGGATGAACCAGCGGAACAGCCGATTTTTGTAACCGGCGCTACCGGTTACGTTGGCGGCCGTCTGGCTCCGGGCCTTCTTTCAGCTGGCTACTCCGTGCGATGTCTGGCTCGTGAACCGCGCAAACTCGAGGATCGGCCGTGGCGCTCGCACCCGAAGCTGAATGTCGTGGCGGGCGACATGGGCAATGTTGACCAACTCGTTGGCCAACTGAAGGGATGTCAAGCCGCATATTACCTTGTGCACTCAATGGAGGCGGCAGGTAAGGAGTACGCTCAGCAGGACATTCGCCTCGCTTCCAATTTTGCTCAAGCGGCTTCCCGCGCCGGCGTCAAGCGCATCATTTATTTAGGCGGCCTCGGTGAAATGGGTGCGGGGCTCAGCCAGCACCTTCGTTCACGTCGCGATGTTGAGCAAGAGCTGGCGCGATGCAATGTTCCAGTGACGACGCTGAGGGCCGCGATGATCATCGGGGCCGGATCGGCTTCGTTTGAGATTCTCCGCTATCTTGTTGAACGCCTGCCAGTGATGATTACGCCCGCATGGGTCAAGACAGAGTCACAACCCGTCTCGATCACTGACGTCCTTTACTGGCTGGTTCGCTGCCTGAGCGTTCCTGAGACAAGTGGCAGAACTCTGGAAATTGGCGGGCCGGACGTGTTGTCGTACCGCGATTTGATGAAGATCATGGCCGAGGAACTGCATCTGCCGAAAAGACTGATCGTCCCATTACCTGTCCTTACTCCGCGGCTTAGCTCGTTGTGGATCAGTTTGGTCACGCCGGTGTCTTATCGCATCGCCCGTCCCCTCGGCGAGGGACTGCGAAACCGCGTGGTGGTGACGAACGGCGATGTCCAACGACTCATGCCTCACCGGCCGCTAACTGTTCGCGAGGCGATCAGCCAGGCGCTGCGGCAGGTCGAAGCGAACGCCATCGAAACACGATGGTCCGCGGCGGGCACCATCCCTGGCGACCCACAGTGGGCGGGGGGAACGGTTTTCATGGACCAGCGTTCGGTTTCGATCGACGCCGATCCGCGTTCGGTTTTTTTCGCTGTGGGCCGGATCGGCGGAGGCCATGGCTGGTATGCCGGAGACCTCCTTTGGCGAATTCGCGGATGGATGGACAAGTTGGTGGGCGGTCCGGGGCTTCGGAGGGGCAGGCGCGACGCTGTCCGAGTGGAATTCGGGGAAGCACTTGATTTCTGGCGTGTCGTCGGAATTGACCGCGACCGCTCGCTGTCGCTTTTGGCGGAAATGAAACTGCCTGGCGTAGCCATGTTGAACTTTCACCTTGAACCCGAATCGGACAAGGGACGGACAAAACTCACGATGACGGCTCGGTTTCGCCCCAAGGGGCTACTCGGCATTCTGTACTGGTACGCGGTTCTGCCGCTGCACACGGTAGTTTTCGGTGGCATGCTCACGGGCATCAAGAAGATGGCAGAAGCGGCCGATCAGGCAGTGAATCTCAACCGCTCCGATTCCTCTTCAGAGCCTCGCGGTTCATTCGTCGAGAGGCTTGATTAAGTGATTGCGTCCGAAAACAATTCATCACTTTCTTACCTGGTGCTTGGCGCTTCGGGCGGCATTGGCGCGAGTGTCTGTCGCCGGCTTGCTGCACGCGGAGCGCGTTTGATTCTCGCGGCGCGAAATAGTGACAAGCTACAGAGATTGGCCGACGAACTGCAAGCATCGGCTTTGCCGCTTGATGCGACTAGCTTTCAGGAAATGGATGCATGCGTCGAAAAGGCGGTGCAAATGCACGGTCGACTTGACGGTGTCGCGAACTGTATCGGCTCGCTACTTCTCAAACCGGCTCATACGACAACAGACGTCGAATGGTCATCGACTATCGCAACTAACTTGACTACGGCATTTGCGGTCGTGAGGGCTTCCGCGAAAGCCATGATGGCTGCGGGAGGTTCGATTGTGCTCGTATCGTCGGCCGCGGCCAGGATCGGCCTGGCCAATCATGAAGCGATTGCCGCTGCCAAGGCTGGAGTCATTGGTCTGACGCTATCTGCCGCCGCCACTTATGCCGCGCGCGGCATCCGGGTCAACTGCGTGGCTCCGGGTCTCGTGCGAACGCCAATGACGGACCGACTCACCTCCAATGAAGCTGCGCTCAAGGCATCGACAGGAATGCACGCGTTGGGGCGCATTGGGGAGCCTGGCGATGTCGCCTCGGCGATCGAATGGTTGCTAAGTCCTGAACAGAGTTGGATCACGGGCCAAGTGCTTGGGGTCGATGGCGGCCTGGCTTCTGTCCGTTCACGCTGAGTCTTGAAATTCCGATATGAACTATGCTCCCAACCAAACTGAAGTACCTGTGTGGGCCGGCCGATGGCTCTGTGCGGCCGGAATCTACAACCTGCTTTGGGGGGCGATGACTATCACGTTTCCCCATCTTCTGTTTGACATATGCGGCATTGATCGGCTGAACGATCCGGAGATCTGGCAGTGCGTAGGAATGATTGTCGGCGTGTACGGCATTGGTTACCTGATCGCGGCCGGTAATCCGCGAGCCCATTGGCCAATCGTACTCGTTGGTTTATTAGGCAAGATTTTCGGTCCGATAGGATTCGCGACTGCGCTTTGGAAAGGTACGTTTCCACCGATTTTCGGTTTGACGATCGTCACGAACGATCTGATTTGGTGGGTTCCGTTTTGCATGATCCTGCGCGATGCGGCAATGCACTCGATTAATGGTCGGCCATCGACCACGACATCGAACATGCACTTCGTCAAGCAAAGCAGCATTGCGGCCCCGCCAGAAGTCGCGTTCCGATTTCACGAGAGTCGCGGGGCGCTTCGGCACCTGATTCCACCCTGGGAAAACATGGAGGTTGTTGAGTCCAGCGGTTCGCTGCAACCCGGCAGCAAGGTCGTGTTGCAAGGGCGCGTGCTCGGGCTCCTCCCGGTCCGCTGGGTCGCCATTCATACCGAATACAAGCCGCCGCATCTTTTTGCCGATCGCCAGGAATCGGGACCGTTCGCTTATTGGAATCATCGACACCACTTTCTCGATGATGGCCACGGTGGGACAATTCTGAAAGACGAGGTCGAGTGTCGTCCTCCGCTCGGAACAGTTGGGCAATGCCTGGGCGGATGGCTGATCCGCCGGAAATTGGAGCGAATGTTTGCATACCGGCACGAGACGACGCGGCAGCTCATCGAATCCGGCCGATGGGAGTCAGAGAAAGAACTCACGGCATGAACGAGCAGTTGCCTATCAAGCTGTTTCTTCTCCATCTGGCGTCCACTTTGTTCATGGTGGGAGTTATCTGGTTCGTGCAGGTGGTGCACTACCCGCTGTTTGCGCGGGTCGGGACCGGCGAGTTCGCCGGGTACGAGAGAGTCCACGCGGCGTCGACTACTTGGCTGGTCGCACCGCCGATGCTCTTGGAAGCAATTACCGCTTTGCTTCTTCTGTGGTTCCGACCTGCGGGAGTATCGAATGTTCAGTGCGGGATAAGCCTGATTCTGCTGAGTGTGATTTGGTTCTCGACGCTGTTCATCCAAGTTCCGTGCCACACGTTGTTGTCCGGGGGTTTTGATGCTCACGTCCACCAAAGGCTGGTATCAACCAACTGGTTACGCACCGCCGCGTGGAGCCTTCGTGGCTTGCTGGTCCTCTGGATGGCCTGTTGCATTGCTGATGGAGGTTGCGATGCGTGAACTCGATCACCAACGCTACATGCGCCGGGCTATCGACCTAACGGTCAACGTGCCAGAGCTTCCGTTTGCCGCCGTTATCGTCCATCGGGAAAACGGCGAGGTCGTAGCCGAGGGTTGGAACAAGTCGTCACTGAATCCGACGTGGCACGGCGAGATCGACGCTATCAATGAGCTGGTCCGGGCAGATCGCGGCGTTAATGGCGGCGAACTGATACTGTACACGACCGCGGAGCCATGCCCGATGTGTATGGGAGCGATTCTCTGGAGCGGCATTGATAAGGTTGTATTCGGGAGTTCAATTCGGTTCCTGCTCGATACTGGTTGGCGCCAACTCGACATCTCCGCTCAAGAGGTCGCTGACCGCAGCCCCGGCTGGCGTTGCACCGTCATCAGCGGCGTGCTGGAATCAGAGTGCAACGAGCTTTTCTTAACTGTATCCCGTGCGGCACCAGGATATTGACCACGGCCATCCAATGAGACTTCCAGTTGGAGCAGCGCTCGAAACTGTAGGCTAAGCCACAATATAGGAGCTGATCGATGAGACTCTTCCTAATGATGTTTTTGGTACCCGGCCCTTTCTGCCTGCCGTATTCCGCATCGGCGGCGGACCCGGCCGATGCGCCAACAAGCTCGACCGTCTGGCCTCAATGGCGCGGGCCGAGTCGCGACGGTAAGATCAGCGGACAAGCCTGGCCCGATCGGTTGACCAAGGAATTGGTCACGCAACTTTGGCGCATACCACTCGGACCCAGCTACTCCGGCCCGATTGTGTCCGAGGAGTTGGTGTTCACCACCGAAACGAAAAACAAGGAATTGGAAGTCGTTTACGCACTGGAACGCAAGACCGGTAAAGAACGCTGGCGTGCCGAATGGAAAGGCGCGATGACCGTGCCGTTCTTCGCCGCCTCGAACGGGAGCTGGATTCGTTCGACGCCCGCCTACGACGGCGAACGACTCTACGTCGCCGGCATGCGAGACGTGCTCGTCTGCCTCGACGCCAAGACTGGCAAGGAAGAGTGGCGTGTCGATTTCGTCAAGGAACTCAAGACGGCGCTTCCCGATTTCGGCTTCGTCTGCTCGCCGCTCCTCGATGGGGATGCCGTCTATGTCCAGGCGGGTGCCTCGGTTGCAAAACTGGACAAGAAGACCGGCAAGATCATTTGGCGAACTCTCGACGACAAGGGCGGCATGTTGGGTTCCGCGTTTTCCTCGCCGGTCATTGCGACGCTGTCGGGCAAGCGCCAACTCGTCGTGCAAAGTCGGGAGCAATTGGCGGGCGTGGAAATGGACAAGGGCGAGGTGCTCTGGTCGCAACTTGTCCCTTCCTTTCGCGGCATGAACATCCTGACACCGACCGTCGTCGGTGATACCATCTTCACGAGCAGCTATCAAAACAAGTCGTGGCTTTACAAGGTTGCTCTAGAGAAAGACCGCTACACGATTTCGGAAGCCTGGACGAACAACGCCCAGGGCTACATGTCGTCGCCCGTTGTGATCAATGCTCATGCCTATTTGCACCTGCAGAACCAGCGTTTCACTTGCATTGACCTGAAAACAGGGGAACGCACGTGGACGTCGAAGGGATTCGGAAAGTATTGCAGCCTAGTCGCTCAAGGGGATCGAATCCTCGCCCTTGATCAGAAGGGGAGCCTCCTGATCATTAGGGCCAACCCCAAGGAGTTCGAGTTGCTCGACGAAATGAAGGTCAGCGATCAGGAGACCTGGGCCCACCTCGCCGTGAGCGGTGACGAACTTTTCATACGCGAACTGAACGCGCTCGCCGTGTATCGATGGCAAGCCCCCAAGAAGTGACGGTGTCAATTGGTCCGGGTCGCATTCGCTCCTTGCAATGCATGCTGTGCCTGCCTCACGGGCCAAGAACGCATCTAATAAATCACCCGACATCGCCCAATGCTCGATGTCCTGACTGGCCGGTCCACAATGTGACCGTCGAATGTCAACAACAATCCTCGGAGGAAAGATGACCAAGACGACTAACTTCTCTCGAATAATGATGAGCTTCGCGGTGCTGTGCGTCGCCACGCTCGTTTTCGCCCAGAATCGCACCACCACGGCTGTCAACCACAACCCCCAAAACTTAACACTGGTCAAAGAAGGCGTTGAGAACGGTGGCAAGTGCCCGGTGTTGGGTGCACCGGCCGAGACCCGGAAACCGACGACGGCTGCAGCCGCGCCGTACAGCAGCAAAGACTGGTGGCCGAACCAATTGAACCTGGAGGTCCTTCGCCGCAATTCAGGCAAGAGTGATCCAATGGGTGAGGACTTTAACTACGCCGAGGAGTTTAAGAAACTCGACATGGATGCCTTGAAGAAGGACATCTTGAAGGTCATTACGACGTCGCAGGATTGGTGGCCGGCCGACTACGGCAGCTACGCAGGGCTTTTCATACGCCTGGCCTGGCATAGCGCGGGGACCTACCGCGTGTACGACGGACGCGGCGGCGCGGCCTCGGGTATCATCCGCCTCGCGCCCGTTGGCAGTTGGCCGGACAACGCGAACCTCGACAAGGCTCGTCGGCTGCTCTGGCCGATCAAACATAAGTACGGCCAGAAGATCTCGTGGGCCGACCTGATGATCCTGGCCGGCAACTGCTCCCTCGAGTCCGCGGGGCTCAAGACCTTCGGCTTTGCCGGCGGGCGTGTGGACACCTGGGAACCCGACTCGCACATCTATTGGGGACCGGAAACCAAGTGGCTGGATGATAGGCGCCACAGCGGCGACCGCAAACTTGATCAATCGCTCGGTGCCACCCAAATGGGCTTGATCTACGTGAACCCAGAAGGCCCCAACGGAAAGCCCGATCCGCTCGCCGCCGCCCGGGACATCCGCACGACGTTCAGTCGCATGGCGATGAATGACGAGGAGACTGTCGCCCTCATCGCTGGCGGTCACACGCTCGGGAAGGCCCACGGGGCCGCCAATCCGGAAAAGAATGTCGGTCCCGAACCCGAGCGAGCCGGCCTCAATGAGCAAGGCCTCGGCTGGAAGAACAGCTTCGGGACGGGCAAGGGCGGCGACACCATTACCAGCGGCCTGGAAGGAGCGTGGACTTCCACCCCGACGATGTGGACCAACGGATACTTCGACAACCTGCTCGGCTACGAGTGGAAACTGGTGAAGGGGCCGGGCGGCGCGTGGCAGTGGACACCCACGGACGATAAGGCGAAGGGCACCGTGCCGGACGCTCACGATCCGAAGAAGACTCACGCCCCGATGATGTTCACGACCGATATCGCACTCAAGACGGATACGGCCTACGCGAAGATCTCGAAGCATTTCCACGAGAACCCGAAAGAGTTCGACGCGGCCTTCGCCAAAGCGTGGTACAAGCTGACGCACCGCGACATGGGGCCTGTCTCGCGACTGCTCGGGTCTGAGGTTGCCCCGCCGCAGGTGTGGCAAGATCCCGTCCCGAAAGTCGATCACAAGTTGATTGACAAGCAGGATATTGCTGCCCTCAAGAGCAAGATCCTTGAATCGGGGCTAACCACGTCCCAACTGGTCTCGACCGCCTGGGCGTCCGCGTCAACGTTCCGCGGCACCGACAAACGTGGTGGGGCCAACGGGGCGCGTATTCGGCTTGCCCCGCAGAAAGACTGGAAGGTTAACCAACCGGACGAACTCACGAAGGTGTTGCAGATCCTCGAAAAGATCCAAACCGACTTTAGCATGGCGCAGACCGACGGGAAGAAGGTCTCGCTCGCGGATGTGATCGTTCTCGGCGGCTGCGTGGCAGTCGAGCAAGCAGCGAAGAAGGCCGGGCACGAGGTGTCGGTTCCCTTCACACCGGGCCGCACGGACGCTTCAAAGGAGCAAACCGATGTCGAGTCCTTCGCCGTTCTCGAACCGACTTCGGACGCATTCCGCAACTACTTCAGTCGGGATCTGACTCGACCGGCGGAAGCGCTGTTGGTCGATCGCGCCGACCTGCTCACGCTCACCGCCCCGGAGATGACCGTCCTCATTGGCGGGATGCGGGTTTTGAATGTTAACACCGGAAGCTCCCAACTGGGTGTCTTCACCAAGCGACCCGAGGCGCTGACCAATGACTTCTTCGTGAACCTGCTCGACATGAACACAGAGTGGAAGAAGTCCGCGGTCTGCGAGCACTTCTTCGACGGACGGGACCCCAAAACCGGCAAGATCAAGTGGACCGCAAGTTCCGCCGATCTCGTGTTCGGTTCGAACTCGCAACTCCGAGCCATTGCGGAAGTTTATGCCAGTGACGACGCTCAGGAGAAGTTCGTGCGTGACTTCGTGGCGGCGTGGAACAAAGTGATGAATCTTGATCGCTTTGACCTCGATTCAGCTTTGCGCAGTGGAGCCCAGTCTTCGGCGCCCCGGTAATCACTACACGCTTCACTCTTTCCCGAGGTGCCAGAATGACACGCAGCCGGATTTTTGCCGCTCTTATCGCCATCCTACTCCTCACACACTCAAGCCCCGTGACTGCGGCTGACAAGCCGTTGAAGGTGTTGATCCTGGCCGGGCAGTCCAACATGCAGGGGCATGCGAGCATCTCAACGTTCGATTCGATGGCCGACGATCCCAGGACGGCGCCGCTCCTCAAAGAGATGCGTGGCCCTGACGGTAAACCGCGGGTGTGCGAGAAGGTCTGGATCTCGTCGATCGGGTGCCTCGGAGATGCCTACACGGATTTGAGAGAGCAGAAAGGCAAACTGACGGCCGGGTTCGGTGCCTCGACCGACAAGATCGGTCCGGAATTCACGTTCGGCATTACCATGGAGAAGATGCTGGGCGAGCCGATCCTAATCATCAAGACATCCTGGGGCGGACGGAGTCTGCATACAGATTTTCGCCCGCCCAGCGCCGGACCGTATGTGTGGAGTGACTACGAGTTGGCCCAATGCAAGCGGCGCGGCGACGACCTGGAGAAGATCAAGGCCGACAAGGTCAAAGCCACGGGCGTGTTCTACCGCCACATGACCGATCATGTGCGAAAGGTCCTCGCAGAAATCAAGAGGGTGGTGCCGGATTACGACGAGAAGCATGGTTACGAGCTGGCTGGATTCGTTTGGTTCCAGGGGTTTAACGATTTGGTCTCCGACTGGACGTACGACAGGCAGATGAAGCCCGGCGGGTACGACCTGTACGGGGAACTGCTGGCTCACCTCATCCGCGATGTGCGAAAGGATCTGTCGGCCCCGAAACTGCCGGTCGTGATCGGCGTCATGGGGATCGGCGGCGAGACGGAGGGGAAGAAGGCCCCGCAGATGCACTTCCGCCAGGCGCAGGTCACGCCGACATCGCTCCCCGAGTTCAAGGGCAACGTGGTCGCGGTGCAAACGGCCCCCTTCTGGGACGACGACTTGGACGCGCTGGAACAGCGGATGGAGAAACTCAACGCAAAGTTGGATCGAGAGGCCAAGAAGGATCTGAAGCTGACCCAAGCTGAGAAAGGCGCGGCACGCAAGAAGGCCATCGAAGAGCAGTTCAAGCCGGAGGAACTGAAACGCCTGAAGGCAGGTGTCTCCAACGGCAGCTACCATTATCTCGGTGCCGCCAGAATCATGGCACCAATTGGCGAGGCCTTCGCCGAGGAGGTGGCAAAGTTGCAGGCGCCGGCGCTGATGCTCAGTTCGCGACCAGCCGTCGCCATGGCCGCGAACGAGGCGCCCAAACCGGCGGAGATGGCGGGCTACTTGCTCGTCCCGCACGAGAAAGTGGACGTGAAGTACAACGCCGGGTTCTCTTTATACGTGGCCGCCTGGCCGCTGTTGAAGAACTACCCGGGACAGGAATTTCAGAGCGGGTTGTTCGGCACCTGGATGTTCTCTCAATACGAAGGTCAGAAACCGAAAGATCTCTACTCCGATATCGAGGGCGGACTCGGTTGGTGGCGCGACACGCGTTTCGCCACCGAGACGCCGAAGTTCATCATGGGCGGCGTGGCCCTGAACTTCAGCGAATGGGCGAACGGCCCCGGTGCCGGCAAGGGCCGCGACTGGAAAAAGCCCGCAGGGCACTACGCAGTGGCCCAACTCAGCCCGTGGGTGCTCTGGCCCCCGGACGGTCTCAACCTGAAGCAGGACACGTGCGGGGAACTTTTCGGGTACGGATACCTGCCGCTGCCGCTCACGGCGCCCAAGCGGACCACGGCGGAAAAGGACGTACCGACCGGGAACCACAGTTGGACCTTGTTTCTGAACACCGGCAACTTCAAGGGGCCGGTGGCATTCTTCACGCCGTATTTCTGGTCGCGGCCCTCCGTCGAGAACCCCAAGCTGGGTGGTCTGTTTCTCGACAGCCGACCATCCGAGCCGAACAAGGCGTTGCAGATGGAGACTCAGCACGTCCCCGCGTTTCTGGCCAAGGACGCAAAGGGCGACACCTACGCCCGCGTCGCACCCACGCTTTTCCCGGTGAAACCAGACGGTGATTCAGTTCTGGTGCACCGCATCACTGCCTACAACAAGGCTGCGCTGTGGGACAGCGTTCACGCCTGGTTCGACGGCGGGCAGGCGGCGTCAGGCACCATCGACCCCAAGGCTGCCAGCGTACACACCTTCAGCGGCAAAGGCGGATCGAGCTGGCAAATCTATCCTCCCGACGCACCCAAGAACAAAAAGGTGCCGATTGCCTGGAGTTCGTTCGCCAATCCCGTTGCACTAGATGACACCACCTACGGCTACCGGTGGACCAAAGACCTAGTGACGAAAACCGACACAAAGGACGGGTCGCTCGTCACCCTCCCCGAGTACTACCGACTGGAGAAGGACCGCAATGAGAAGGAGCAGTGGGTGGTGATGAGGCCCGAGGACGTGTCCGCCGAGACGGGGTTGGCGAAAGCGGAATTCCCGCGGCCGCGGAAAGCCGCTCAGAAGCCGTATGTCACCCCCGACGAGGTGGGCAGTTGCTGGAAGAAGCCGGGGCCGGCGGCCGGGCCATTCGAGGCGAAGCTCGGTGACGGCAGTGTCGTGACCTACTACTGGTACCGGTTCGCCGACCAACCCGCCTTGCTGAACGCCGACCTGAGCGACGCCGAACGCGAGTCGCTTCAAAAGCGAGTCGAACTACTGCACAAGAACTGGACGAAGGACCGCGAGTACCTGCCGCCGCCGACAGTTGGCAAACTCGCGGATCTCGATCCGGCGGTCCTCGTCACGCCGCCGAAGGGCCTGGAGATCGGCTACGTGCCGATCGTCACACGGCAAGCCGCAAAAGAGTAAGTGACCGCGCATTCCGGACGTGTTCCGATTCTGGGATGGGAAGTGACCGTCATGCACACCTATACCCTGGAACGTGAGCAGATGATTTCTCGGCCGGTTGAGGAGACTTTTGCTTTCTTCGCGGATGCTAAGAACCTCGAAGCGATCACGCCGCCCTGGTTGGAGTTTCAGATTTTCTCGCCGGATCTGATCGTGATGGCGCCAGGAACGCTGATCGAATACCAGCTCAGCTGGCACCGTTTCCCCATCCGCTGGGTCACCGAAATCCGCAGCTGGGATCCGCCTATCAGCTTTATCGATGTGCAACTGCGTGGGCCGTACCGCCTCTGGGAGCACACCCATCGTTTCCAGGCGGTCGATGGCTGCACACGCATGTGCGACGCAGTCCGTTACGCTCTCCCCTTCGGGTTCCTCGGGCGCATGGCTCACGCCTGGGTCGTGAAAGCCGACCTGGGAAGGATCTTCGATTATCGAGCGAGGAAAGTCTCGGAACTTCTCGGGAACGCTTGTACCCATGCGTGACACGGACGGTACACTGGTCTGGTTTCGTCAAGATTTGCGCCTGGGGGACAATCCGGCCTTATTAGCCGCGCTTGGCCGCGGCGGGCCAATCATTCCCGTGTTCATCTGGGCACCGGACGAGGAAGGCCAATGGCCGCTGGGAGCCGCATCACGTTGGTGGCTGCACCAGTCGCTGGCACAACTTAACGCCTCGTTGCGCCAGCACGGTTCCCGCTTGCTAATCAGACGAGGCCCTGCGCTGGCAAAAATCAAAGAACTACTTGACGAGACCGGTGCCACGGCCGTGTTCTGGAATCGCCGATATGAACCGGCAGCGATCGCCCGCGACAAAAGTGTGAAAGCAGACCTTCAAAAGGATGGGCGTACGGCTGAGAGTTTCAATGGTTCGTTGCTATTCGAACCCTGGACGGTGCAGACTCAACAAGGCCAGCCATATCAAGTCTTCACGCCGTTCTGGAAAGCGTGTCTGCTAAAGCAAGAACCCGCACCCCCGGCCGACGTGCCCTCAGGTATCTCAAGTCCACGCCGCTGGCCTGCCACGTTGACGCTAGCCGAACTGAAACTTGAGCCGACCATTAACTGGTCCGCAGGGCTTCGCGAAAGCTGGTGCCCAGGCGAAGTCGGGGCCTCTGAACAGTTGAAGCAATTCCTGAAAGAGGCGCTCGGCGACTACCCAATGGGAAGGAACCGTCCTGACCTGATCGGCACGTCACGTCTGTCACCTCATCTCCATTTCGGAGAAGTCAGTGTCCGACAAGTCTGGTCCGCGCTGCACGGGCAGCGACGTGGCCCAGGGATCATTCACCCTGCTGAAGCGATCCGCGTCTATGGTAGCGAACTCGGCTGGCGAGAGTTCGCTCACCATCTGTTGTTCCACTTTCCACAAACGCCACAGCAGCCGCTGCGGAAAGAGTTCGCTCACTTTCCTTGGCAACCAAACCACGACAACTTGCGGGCCTGGCAGCGCGGACGTACCGGCTATCCCATTGTTGACGCTGGCATGCGCGAGCTATGGCACACGGGCTGGATGCATAATCGCGTAAGAATGATCGTCGCGTCATTTCTGGTCAAGGATTTGCTGATCCCTTGGCAGGAAGGTGCCGCCTGGTTCTGGGACACCCTGGTGGATGCCGATCTGGCGAACAATACATTAGGCTGGCAATGGTCGGCCGGTTGTGGCGCCGATGCCGCCCCATATTTCCGAATCTTCAATCCGGTGCTCCAAGGAAAGAAATTCGACCCTCAAGGTGACTATGTCCGGCATTGGGTGCCGGAATTGAACAAGCTGCCAAGTGAGTGGGTTCACGAGCCGTGGAAAGCACCGGCTCGCACTCTGGCGGACGCGAGTATTGAGTTAGGGACCACTTATCCGCTGCCCATCGTCGACCATAAACTGGCCCGAACTCGGGCGTTGGAAACACTCCGGCAAATCAAAAGGTAACTGTCACGACCACTAGATGCGAGCCTTCCGTGAATTTCGGTCGGCTTACGTTTTGGAGTTACGAGCGAGTATTCTGACGACTATTGAATTGCGCAATCGCCCGATTGAGTCGTAATCGGGCGTACCGCAACGACGCAATGCATGGCAGATTGATAATCAGCCCGGCCACGACCATGATGAGATCGCCCCAAAATGGGTTCCACAAAAAGAAAACTGGCGTCGACGCGATTGCGCACAAATGGCACACCTCTCCGCGCCGCGCCTCGCGGACAAATTGCAGCAGATAATCCCGATTGGTGTGTGCGAGTGCCTTCTTGGAGAAGCCGATGCCAAACCAGACTTTGGCATCGGGCAGCCAGCGTTTCCATGTACGGATCGCCAGTATGCGTCGATAATTGGTGCCACTGGATTCCCAGGCAAAGAATCGGGGGTTGCCAAACCAGATTACAGGTAGATGCGTGACTACTAAGGCCCAGCCAAATTGAATGATCGGCCAGCCGCCGATGTTCAAGATGACAGTCCAAGGTGTCGACAGTTCAATCACCACGGACCATTCTCCCTTTCCAGGCAGTGATCCGAGTTGGCGTCAGCAGCGCGCGAAAAAAAATGGCAAAGAAGGCAAATAGGGGTATTGGATATATGATCGCTGTTCGCCATCCGAAGGAACCAATTTTTCGCCCATACCAACCCACCTGAGCTGCGCAAACAACGTAGGCCAGTAACGACAGCCACAGGTCGTGAACGAGCAACAACATTGCAAACGGCGATAGCAGACCGGAAATCCAGCCGACCAGACATGCCAGACGCACCTTCGGCGTCGTCGCAGCGCCGGATACAAAACCCTTCGTCCACCCAGGGATCAGTTCCCTCAGGCCGCCGGGATACATGCGAAATGACAATACACCGCGCCCAATTCGGCTGGTTGTCGGAATGCCTTTTTTCCGAAGCAGCGAAGCGATGTATGCGTTTTCTAAGACCTTGCCTTTGACCAACCGATGGCCATCAACGCGAAAGTAATTTTCCCGTTCGATCAGGAGCAGTTGGCCAAACAAGCCATCCGGGATGGTCGCCGCCGCCATATTTAGGTTGAAGAAAAGGGACATTCGCTCACTGAAACGTGGCATGACATGATAAGGGCAAATGGACATCGCACCGAGGCGATAGTTGTCCAAAAGGCGACTCAGCGCATCGGGTTCCAGCCAGGTGTCGGCATCGACGAACATCAAGAGTTCGCTCTGAGATGCGTTCGCCCCATGCCAGCAGGCCCACGTCTTGCCTTGCCATCCTTCGGGAAGTTCGGGAGACTCGATGACCACCGCGCCAAGGTCCCGAGCCACGGCAGCCGTTCTGTCGTTCGAATGATCGTTCACGACGATAATTTCACGCGGAGCGCGTGCCTGGGCGTAGATCGACGAAAGCAGCCGCGGCAGGTTCCGTTCCTCATTGCGAGCCGGGATGATGATCGATAGCGATCGTATAGGTTTGGGTACAGAACTCCTTTCCAATTCGGTCATCCGCGACAACACCAGCCAACCGGCCGCCGAGAACGCGATCATCGAACCCAGGATGATCAACTCCGGTCCCATTCGACCACCTTACGAGCCACATTTTGTCCGCACAAAACCACCATTGGCATGCCACCGCCGGGATTGACCGATCCGCCGACAAAAAACAGGTTGGCGTACTTTTCGCTTTGCTTCGGCGCTTTGAACGCAAGGTTTTTGAATCGATCGGAAACCACGCCGTAGATCGAGCCTTTGTTGGAGTTGTACATCTGACGAATGTCGTTTGGCGTCAGGACATGCTCGCAGACGATGTGCCGGCGAAGGTCTTTGAGACCCATCCGTTCCAGCTTCTCAAGTACGACTTCCCGGTACTTCAGGTAGTCCTCCTGTGTCAGCGGGCGATCATCGTCGATATGTGGAATGTGCGGCAGAATCTTCAGGCTCTCGCAACCCGGAGGAGCCACGGACGGATCGGTGCGCGACGCCGCCACGACGTAAACTGTCGGATCATCCGGCAGGCGGCGCTGGCGAAACACCGAATAAAAGTGCCTGCGCTGATTCTCGGAGTAAAAGAAGTTGTGATGTGCCAAATGTTGAAACTGAATGTCCAACCCCAAGTCGATGACCAAACCCGAACACGATGGTTCGAGCCGGCGGTGTCGCCGGAGGAAGGCGTCGTCTTCCTTGAGCAAGTCTCGGTAGGCGGGCACGACCTCCATGTTGGAAACGACGATGTCCGCTTGATGAAATGTGCCGCCGGCGACCACGCCCAGGACACGGCCATTCTCAGTGCGAAGTTCCGAGACTTCGCTGCCGAGGTGAACGTTGACGCCGATTTGCTGCATCAACCGATTCAATGCCTCAGCAATGCCATAGAGGCCGCCATCAACGTACCAAAGATCGTGTCGAAACTGGATCGTCGGCAGACAATTCATGAATGCGGGCGCATGGTACGCGGACGAACCGACATATTTGATAAAGTAATCGAAGATGTCCCGCATGTGCTGCGTTTTCAGAAAGCGTTTGACGCCGCCGTGCATCGTGCGGAACAAGTCGAACTTGAGAAACTTGGTCAGGCCATAGAAATTTGCGAATTCTCTGCGGGTGTCTAGTCCCTTCTCAAAGTATCCATCATTGATCAAATCGTAGAGCTGGCTGGAATAGGCTAGGAAACGCCGAACGTTCGCCGGGTCTTCGCCGACCTTGCACGCTTCCGCGTCCATTCGGTCCAGCTCTGGATAGAGGTCAACCACTTTGCCATCGGGAAAGAAGTTTCGCCAATGCGGCCGCAATGGGCGCAAGGTGACGTAGTCGCTCAGTTTTTTCCCTGAGCCAGCGAACAATCTCTCAAAGATGTGGGGCAAGGTCAGAATGGAAGGCCCCAGGTCGAAGGTAAAACCGTTTGTCTTGAGAACATTGAGCTTTCCTCCAATCTGATCGTTCTTTTCAATAATAGTTACCGCGTATCCTGCCTGCCGTAGTGAGATGGCGGCGGAAATCCCCCCCAGTCCCGCGCCGATGACGACTACTTC